>WBXJ01000189.1 GCA_008933045.1 Verrucomicrobiota bacterium | reverse complement strand
CTCCTCAGCGCGAGTTCCAAGCTCGGGAGCAGGTGTCGAAGTTGGGGCCGGAGTTTCGATCGGAAGAGGCACCTCTTTTCTCGGAGGAGCCTCGATTTTTGCTGGAGCCACTTCGGGCAGCGATGCCACTGTGTTGGAGTGGAGAGTTACGATAACCTCGCCGATTTGTACGACGCTCCCTTTCGGTTTAAGGATTTTTCCCATGACCCCCGCTATCGGTGAGGGAAGCTCCAGTGTGGCTTTTGAACTCTCGATCACGACTAAGTTTTCGTCCTTGGCTACGGTGTCGCCTTCGGCCTTAAGCCACTGGCCGATTTCGACTTCTGTAATGGATTCCCCGAGCGCAGGGACTGTAATTTCTAGATGCATCATAGTGGGTTGCGAATTGAATAGTTAACTCGCAAAAGCGGCCTGTAAAACTTGTTCTTGTTCGCGTTTGTGGACGTTTAACGATCCCGTGGCAGGGCTGGCTGCTGCGGATCGGGAGGATAGCAACAACGGAAATCGACCGAGGAGTCGTTCTCCGAAAGTGAGACGAAGGAAGGGCCAAGCACCCATATTGGCAGGCTCCTCCTGCACCCAATAAATGGGTGTCTCACTGTTGTATGGAGCCAACGCTTGAGCCAATAAATCCTCACGCAAGGGATAGAGCTGCTCAAGCCGGAGGATTGCCACATCCTCGCGCTTTAACGCCGCGCGTTTTTTTGCCAACTCATAATAAATCTTTCCTGAACACAAAAGGATGCGGGTGACCGACTTTGGCAGCCGTTCGCCTTGGTCGCTGATAATGCGTTGAAAACTACCCGTGGCAAAATCTTCAAGCGGAGAGACCACCTCGGGTTGTCGCAGCCCGCTCTTGGGCGTCATAATGATCAGCGGTTTGCGCCAGGTGCGGAGGATCTGGCGGCGCAATAAATGGAACATTTGCGCCGGAGAACTCGGGTAAACCACTTGAATATTGTCATCGGCAGCAATTGCCAAAAACCGTTCCAATCGGGCACTGGAATGCTCCGGCCCCTGACCTTCGAATCCATGTGGCAGCATCATCACAAGGCCGCTTAGTTTTCGCCACTTTTCTTCCGCGCTCGCGATGAACTGATCGATGATTACCTGCGCGACATTTGAGAAGTCGCCAAACTGCGCTTCCCACATGACCAATCCCCGAGGGTAATCCAAGCTGTAACCATATTCAAAACCTAGGACAGCCACTTCGGAGAGTGGGCTGTTGAAAAAATCTACCGGCGCTTGCGTGGATGTCAGATGTTGCAGCGGGATATATTTCTGACCCGTTTCAATGTCATGCAACACCGCGTGACGATGGCTAAATGTTCCACGCCCGACATCTTGGCCACTGAGACGCACTCGGGTTCCCGTCGTCGCCAGCGATGCCCAAGCCAGTGCTTCCCCCATCGCCCAATCGAGTGGCACTTCCCCAGTCGCCATTTTCGCCCGTTGTGCGAGTAGTTTGGAAATTTTTGGATGGGGATGAAAATCTGCCGGTAACTGGGTCTGTGCTAACCCAAGTTCGATCAGTTGTTCCTTTGGAAAACCGGTGTCTACCTCGGGTGCTAGCGCGTCGGGGCCACCCTGCAGGCCTGTCCACGTCGTGAGGGGTTTCGGCGTGGGCGGTTGGTAATTGGGAGATTTTGCTGCGCTCAGCTCTTTTTCAAAAACTTCCTGACGTGCTTCCCCGATGCGATGGGCATCCTTCATTGTGATCCCGCCCAATTTGAGCAGGTGATCGAGGTAACCTTCTCTGACAGGTTTACGATCCTGAATGGCTTTATACAGTAAGGGCTGAGTGAAAGAAGGCTCGTCGGTTTCGTTATGTCCGAGGCGTCGATAGCCATACATGTCAATGACGACATCTCGCTGAAAGGTCTCTCTAAATTCCAGGGATAACTCGACGACCTGCGCGACCGCCTCGGGATCCTCGCCGTTGACATGGAAAATTGGCACCCCAATCATTTTCGCGACATCCGTGCAATAGTTCGACGACCGTGCATCGCTGGGGCTTGTCGTAAATCCGATCTGGTTATTCACGACAATGTGCAAGGTGCCCCCCGTGGTGTAGCCTTCCAATTGGCTGAGATTCAGGCTTTCTTGGGCGACACCTTGGCCAATGAATGCGGCATCCCCATGAATCAAAATCGCTAAGCCTCGAGTGTGTTGCGTGTCGTCCATCTGATCCTGCTTGGAGCGGACGCGACCCAATGCGACAGGGTTAACGAACTCCAAATGGCTCGGGTTGAAGCACAACGAAATGTGGACTGTTTTGTCGGAGGCCGTCTTCCAATCCTTACTATAACCCTTGTGATACTTTACATCCCCATGGCCCATGGCCGTGTCGGGGTCGGAGTCTGCAAATTCTCGAAAGATTTCGCCGGGGCTTTTCCCCATAATATTGGCCAGCACGTTCAGGCGTCCACGGTGTGCCATGCCGATAATGATCTCCCGCGTCCCATGATCTCCCGCACGTTCAATCGCCAGATCGAGGAGAGGAATTAAGCTCTCCGAACCTTCCAGTGAAAATGATTTGGCTCCGATGAAATTCTTTCGAATAAACTCCTCGAAAGTCACCGCGTCCGTCAAGCGAGTCAGAATCCTCAACTGTTGCTCGCGGGTGATTTGGCGGCGGTTTTCTGATCCTTCCATCCGCTCTCGCAACCATCGACGAACGGGTAGCTCGTCGATGTGCATGTATTCAACCCCGATACTCCGGCAGTAAGTATTGCGGAGTTTGTCCGTAATTTGGCGCAATGTCCGCATCCCCTCTTGAGGCAAAGTGGCACACGAAAATTTCCGGTCCATATCCGCCTCCGTAAAACCGTAATATCCAGGTTCTAATTCCGGCGGATAAGCGCGCGGTAACCCCAGAGGGTTGATCTGCGCGATCATATGACCTCGCATTCGGAAAGATCGCACCATCTGATCCAAACGATCCTGGCGGAGCTTCGCTTGCTCTACGGTGAAGTGGCTATCCACTCCCCCGTTTGAAACCTCGACGGGTGCCGGGTTAAAAATACTGCGGACGGCAAACTTTGGCTGAAAGCTGGAAGTGCTGGGCGCATCGCCGTTGGTGAGGGTCTTAAAGTAGGATTGCCAATCTGCCGGCACCGAAACGGGATCGCATAAATAGTCTGAGTAAAGAGCCTCCACAAAAGTGAGGTTCTGGCTCGCTGGCATCGGAAGATTTTTATTCATAAGGACGATCGCTCAATCCAACTCGGATTAGCAGCCCAACTGAATAGGAGAAGATACGGCCTTTATGAGGAAAATCAACGGCCTTGGATTAGGTATAAGAATGACCATCATTTGCTGACTCGTTGAATGAATTGCTCTAATGATCATCCCGCACCCAATTCATGCCCGACTGCAAAGGTTCTCAGGTGTCGCCTACCGTCGGCCGGGTAGGCCGGGCATCCCCGGCATCCCGCCCATGCCCGGCATCCCGCCCATGCGGCCCATCATTTTTTGGAACTTACCCATTTTCTTCATCATCTGCTGCATTTGACCGAAGCGGTTGAGAAGGTTGTTGAGTTCGGTGACGGTGACCCCGCTGCCTTTAGCGATCCGTTGGCGGCGGCGGGCGTTGAGAATCTGGGGGTAACGCCGTTCCTTGATGGTCATCGCGCAGATCATGCCCTCCATGCGGCGAAATTCCTTTTCGCTCTTAGAGAGGTCGGCAGTCTTTATCGCTTCCGCACCTCCCGGCAGCAGGCTGACAATGCTTTCGAGGGAGCCAAGTTTTTTCATTTGGCGCAGTTGTTCGAGAAAATCATCGAGACTGAACTGGCCCTTTTTCATCCGCTCCTCGAGACGCTGGGCGTCCGCTTGGGAGATGGCTTCGGCGGCACGCTCGACAAGGCTGACGACGTCGCCCATGCCAAGGATGCGCGAGGCCATGCGTTCAGGATGGAACGGTTCGAAGTCCTCCAGTTTTTCGCCGACGCCCATAAATTTGATGGGTTGGCCGGTGACGGCTTTCATGCTGAGTGCGGCACCTCCGCGTGCATCGCCATCGAGCTTGGTCAAAATGGATCCGGTGATGGAGAGTGCTTTGTCGAAATGAGTTGCGACGTTGACCGCCTCCTGACCCGTGGCAGCATCGAGAACCAGCAGAATCTCTTGAGGTCGAGCGATGTTCTTAATTTTAACGAGTTCCTGCACAAGCAGCTCATCAATTTGGAGCCGTCCTGCTGTGTCAAGAATCAGGGTGTTGCGGTGGTTTGCTTTCGCAAACTCAAGGCTTTCGCGGACGATTTTAAGAACGTCCGTCTCGCCTTTTATGAGGAAAACGGGGATTTCAAGTTGTTGTCCTAAAGTCGCCAGTTGATCCATTGCGGCGGGTCGGTTGACGTCGCAGGCAACGAGCAACGGTTGGCGGCCTTGCTTTTGGATGAGGCGAGCGAGCTTGGCACTGGAGGTCGTCTTACCCGCTCCATGGAGGCCGACCATCATGATCACGGTCGGGTTGCTATCGAGGTTGAGGCGTGCGTTTTCCGAGCCGAGCAGTTCGACAAGTTCGTCGTTGATCAGTTTGATAATCTGTTGGCCCGGGTGGAGAGTTTGGATGACTTCGACACCGACAGATTTTTGTTTCACACGCTCGATAAAATCGCGAGCGACTTTGAAATTAACGTCCGCATCCAATAAGGCCAGACGCACATCACGGAGGGCGTCGGCGATATTTTCCTCGGAGATTTTTCCGAGGCCGCGCAAGTTCTTAAAAACGTTTTGGAGTTTACCGGACAACGATTCAAACATCGGGGTCAGGTTATAGCAATGTGTGGCGGGTTGACAAGGAGCGCGGTTTGCCCTAATTATTTCGACCCTTGCGGATGAGATGTTCGCAAGTGGTGCGGTAGGATACCCAAGTGGCCAACGGGGGGAGACTGTAAATCTCCTGGCTTACGCCTTCACTGGTTCGAATCCAGTTCCTACCACCATTTTCTCACACCTTCCTCGAATCACCTCAGCTCACCCGTAATAGCTCGGAGATTTGAGGCTCCATTCGTCGAGGAGGCTCGCGGGGATTTCTTCCAAGAAGCGCGAGGGTTGTTGCATGGCGTCGTTGGTCATGCCTCGTGTCATGCGAATGAGAGGGTAGGTGAGATAAAGTTCCTTCTTAGCGCGGGTGACTGCCACGTAGAACAACCGGCGTTCCTCCTCAAGGCTCGCGGGGCGGTCAATGGAGCGATGGCTTGGGAACAGTCCATCGCAGAGCATGATGACGAAGACCACCGCGTATTCGAGCCCCTTTGCTTGATGGATCGAGGAGAGTTTGATTTGTTCGTCGTCTCGAGTGGCATTTTGTTCCTCCGCTTCCACATTGGACAGGAGGGCAAGTTGCGTCAGGAATTCGTCAAGCGCGGTGAACTGTTGAGAGAAATGGGTCAGTTGAATGATTTCTTCCAACCGTTGGCTGGCATTGGCGAAGGTTTCTTGGAGGTAATCTTCATAGAGCCCTTCGAGCGTGATACGGATCATCTCGGCGGCTTTCCCTCGG
>WBXJ01000188.1 GCA_008933045.1 Verrucomicrobiota bacterium | reverse complement strand
GAGCGGCTCAATGAAGGCTTCGATGCAGACCGCGCCGCAGGCAAGCTCGCGCGGCTCCCCGAGATCATCCGCGAGGCCCGCGCTGCGCTCCGCACACGGCACGCGCCGTGATCGTCGTGCTGGATACCGCAACTATCAGTCTGTCCCTTGTCCCCACGAAACAACCCCATGAGCGCAGCAATTCCATTGCGACCACAGATCAGCCGGAAATTTCCTTCCTTTTCCTGCGTTGGCCGCCCCATTCATCCTTCTTTATTCGTATTTCATCCTTCCTCTACCCCTCGCTCCCCCCAGACTCCCTCACTCCCCGACGCCCGTCCGCGTTCTGACCGTTTCCGGTGCGGCGGGCGCGAAAGCAAATTCCTGCAGTCAAAAAGTCCAAACCAAACAACGTCACCTATGGCAAGAGCACCACGCAAAGACCAAACACTGGACAGCTACCTCAAGAAAGCCGGCGTGTCCAAGAAAGCCCTGAAAACACCCACCGGCCGAACCGTCCGCAAGGACGCTAAGATTGCTACTCTTCGCAAGCGTTCCGCCTAACAAGCTACGACCCTATGATGACCATCGAAGAAGCGAAGATCGAAATCCGTGAGGTCATTCGACACGCTGCGGAGGGTGGTTACTATCCCGAGGAGCGCAGTCGCCTTGATATCGCTCTCAGTGCGCTGCGCAGTCATGCACGGTCCTACGAGCACGAACATATTCGGGAGCTAGAGATTTGGATTTCCACTCTGGCGTCCCACCAGAAGCTAAGACGGCACAGCGGCGGCTCCAGCCAGGTGCGTGCTTGGATTCTCGGATGCCTAGACAAGGTTGGATGGCACACTCCCAAAGACTCCAATGAACCTGGAAACGCCTAACCCTCTATGAAGATCAGATGTCGTAAGTGCAGGTATTCGGAGAAGACAACAGTGGAGTTGATCGTGAAGATAATCGGAGGCGCGCTTCCTCTCGGAGGCTTTTGGGCGTGGGTTGCATACGTGTTTGCGGGTACTGGGTTGGCGCTCCCGATTGTGATTGCCCTCATCACGGGCGGTGTCGGCATTCTCATATTTAAGGACGAAATCGTTCAATGGATCGTCAGTCGAGGGCATAAATGCCCGAAGTGCGGAGCCGTGGATTGGGAAGCATAATTCTATGCCATCAATGAATCCCAGTCGCCTAACAAAACCAATCTGCAAAGCCGTGAGTAGCAAGAGTCAAGGCAGAGGCGAAAGCGCCTCTGCTACCGCACCCCAAAGTTTTCGGGGGGACGGCCTTTCATCTCCGAATCGGCCAAGGAGAGACCAACCGCGGCAGCCGAATTGGCAACGCAGAGTAAAATCTGCGTTGCCTCTTCCTGTTCTGGGGTCGTAGGCGATTAACGCCATGTCCCCAAGCTACTCAGACCGAAAGTTTGCCTGCCCACACTGCTCCAAAGTGATGGCGCTTACCGAGACTGAGTATTTCCAACGGAGGTTTGCCTGCCCATATTGTTTCGCAGGCGGCGCGATAGTCCAGCCAACCTACCAAGAACTAAAGTTTCCGTGTCCTCAATGCCGCAAGGTGATGATACTCACTCCGCGCGAACTCGCTGAACAGCGATATGACTGCCCTTACTGCAACGTAGCCGGAAGTCTCAGTGATTCACCTTCACCAGAGCCCGCCAATCCGCCGACTCCCGAAACCACTTCGCCAATCTTGTGCGATTTCGATGCACGCGAGTATCGCTACGAGCGTGGTCATCGCGTATATTTGGATGGCGCTCCGCCCCCACCTGATGAGGCAAAGGCCAGAGCAGAACAAAGTATAGAAGAAGCACGGAAGTGGGAAGAGTTACAGGCACGATTCAAGGGCACTGCGGAACGCCGAAAACGCTTAGAGGATCGCTGCCCTAAGCCTACCGGCACCAGCGAGGACAAGCCCGAGCAATCTGCGGAACCGGCTGAACCAGAAGACGAGCCGATTCCGACAGACGCGGATTGGGATGTCTCATTTGATGATCTAGACTCTGAGTATTGGGAATGGTTTTATGACCGAAGACAGTCATTGTCGTTCGGAGAGCTACCTGAGCATTATGAGCGAGACAAAGATGAATGATGCGCAGACTCCCGCACTTTCAGCCGATTCATTTCCGCCGCTTGCTCCCGCTTTTCCTCCTCGCCACCGCGACTCTCGCTGCGTCGCCGTCGATTGGTGCCGAGGTGTGCGTCTATGGCGGGACGCCTGCGGGCGTGATGGCTGCTGCTGCGGCGCGACAAGGGCATTCGGTCGAGCTCATTGACATCAACAATCAGCCCCCCTTCCCCCCCGACGCCTGTCCGCGTTCTTGATTTTTCCGGTGCGGAGGACGCAGGAACCCTGTTCCGATCAAAGGCACGCCGATGGCAGCGATTGTGACCGCCCGGCAGATGCGGTGGCAAGATGCCGCGCCGCATGAACCGCGAGTGCAACCAGGTACGCCACGACAAAGCCCACGGCATACAAGCACCAACCGCAGATCATCCAAGCGATGTAGCGCTCGAAGAGCGTGGCATCATTCCGGAACGCACCGATGAAACCAAAAATGCTCGCGTAGCTGGCGGTGCTCCAAGCTGGCTTCAGGGCTTGCTGCCAGACGGATTCCCGCCAGTGCCACAGCACGATTGGCCGTGTCAGATGCCGTTTCTGAGCCCGTGGCCGCGCCGGTGACGGCCATACCGCCCGGAGCATAGCGGGGATCGATGTCTGCCGTTGCGCTCGATGTACTGCGGGAATGTGGGGCGGGGCCGCAAGACCAGCATCGCACGACGGGCAGGTGACTGGCCGGCCGGCCGTCTCCGCATCGTGCTCAAAGCGGCACTCGCAGTATGTGCAGAAGAAAGTATTGGGCACTCGGCGGGTCAGGATCATTGCGCGAAAATGTGACGGGCGCAGGCTCATCGGCGAGCGCCCGGCTGCTTGTATAATCGGGATGCGACACGGCCGCAACCGCATTTCGGGCACCCGACATTCCCACGCCCGGATAAAACAGTCGGAGTTCCACGGGGCTCGTCGTTCGTCGCTGGCGCGACCTCTCCCATGCACTCGCGCCCGCACGATTCAGTCGCGGGCTTTCGTGCTTGCCGGCGAGCCTCCACGCCGACTACAACCGGCACCATGCTCCCTCCCAGCCACAGCACCACGCGCAGCACAGTGATGACTTTGGGGTTGTAGTTCTCGCCCCCGTTTCCCATGGCCGAATACTACTACCTTGAATCCGAGAACCAGATTGGCCCGGTCAGCAAGGGAGATTTGCGAGCATTGCTGGAAAAGGGTGCGGTTACTCCGCAAACACCCGTTTTCCGCACAGGCGACAAAGAATGGCAGACCGCTCATTACTATCGAGAACTTGCGGTTGATCGGAAGGTCGTGGCAACCCCTTCACCGGACAGAGCCAAAACCGACCCGAAACCCGTGAAGGGGAATCCCCTAGAGTGGATTTCCCAAGAGCGGCGTCCCGAGCGGGCCGAAATCGCGTGGATGGTCATTATCATTGGCGCTCTCATCGCCGGATACTTTCTCTTTTTTTACAGTACTACCGTTGGCACGGACAGCCACACCAACGTAAACAACATCGGGCTCATGCTGAATCGCCTTCTCGGTTCGATCGTGGGTATGGTGACGATCGTCGTCGGCGTGATCCTCTTGGTAACGGACACGAAAAAGCCGTCAAAGTGACGTGACCCCAATCGCGTCATACCTCCACCCGGTTTCCGCCCTTCGCCCCGCTCCTGATGGACTCAGACCCCCCGCAAACTGACCAATTCTACGTCCTGCGTAGCCAGAGCACGGAGGGGCCGCTGGCCAAGGACGTGTTGCTGTCCATGCGGAAGGATGGGTTGATCTCGGACGACACGTTGATCTGCCCAGTCGGGGATTCTCAGTGGACTCCGATGGGCGTTCTGTTTCCCTCGACGAAGCAACCCGCACCGCCCCCGCCCCCGCCGCCTCCTCCGGTCCCGGCTTCATCTCTTGCAACAACTGCACCACTTGCGCTAGCCGAGATTTCCCAGCAAGACCGTCAGGGACTTCACGATTTTCTTGTGACTGAAATGCGCGCCTTGCCAGAAAGCGAGGACTCGTCATTTAAGGGCGCATTGGTGAAAGCTATTCCAGCCTTGGGTGTTCTGTTCGGCTTTCGACCGGGCGTGGTGGCCGGAACGACGGTTGCTAACACGAACGAAGAAAACACACGGCGCGAAGGGCTGTTCGTGGTCCGCAAGCTTCTCGAATTGAGCGCAGCCTACCTCGGAAAAGCACCTTGGATTACCTATCTGGCGGCGAAAAAACACAGCCATTGGACAAGCCAGTTTGGAATTTCCACCGCCGCATTTTCTGACTTCAGCGACAAGAAACTCGTGGATGAAACAGCACGTCTCGCTAGTGATCTGGAAGCCAAGGCGTCCGCGCTTATGGATTCGGAGACAACCGCGAACATCCGGGAACTGCTCAAGTTCCGGGAACGCCGAGCCAGATTGGCGGTCGCCATCTCCATTCTCAAAGCCATCATCAATTCTCCGCACCGCCTCCTGATTTTGGATCGCTTGAACGGCGAAGATGTCACAATTCCCCGGCATGAAATTAACCTACCGGACGGGAGCCGCGAGCAAGGTCTTGCGACCCTCTGGACAATCCTTGGCTTCGTCCTTATTATCGCGTGCGGCCTAATTGCGGCGGCAAGGGACGTTGATACGATGATGAACGGGGTCTTTTTGGGAGTATTTTTAGCTGTCGCTCCGGCTGTGGCGGCATTTCACTATTCAGCTATTGCCACCGCAGCGCGAGACAAGAGGAACGCGGCTCTCGCTAATGAGGAGCATCGCGTTCAATCAATTTTCCAAAGCGTGTATGGGTTGGCGTCGAGCTTCATTAACTCAGTCCAGCCGCTACTCGATGAGCTACAGATTGCAGTGGCCTTGCCCGATTTGGAGGAGATGCTTTCCCAACTGGAAGCGTACGAGAAGTGGGCTCTTGAATTGGAAAAGTTCTACACTAAGACGTAGTCACCTCCGCCATTTCCACAGCTTGCGACCGCCCGGAAAACCGCGTCCGTAAAAGCATAGCGTGACGGACTGATAGTAAGAATGAAGCGACGCTTGAGCGCATGAATGTCGCCACAACCGAGCCTCACCCAAAGAAATCCGCTCTTCTGAGCAGCGCGGACAGCCGAAATCATCCTTCCTCCGCTCCTCGCTCCCCCCAGACCTCCTCACTCCCCGACGTCTGTCCGCGTTCTGACCGCTTCCGGTGCGGCGGGCGCGAAAGCAATTTCTTGCAGTTGCAGTGAATCATCCAGTCCGCAGTGGACCGGGCGGTGGAGAGGATTGTCGGCGTTGTGCCGTTGCACGCCGCGGTTGAACCGCGCGCGCCGCTCCGTCACTCTCGCTGGAATGTCCAGTCCGGGCCGACTCAATACTTTCCAGCGCACGATGCTCCTGTGGGATGAAATGCACGCTTACAACGCGGTTCACATCGCGCGCGTGCCTACGCCGCTCGAAGCCGTGCGGCTGCGGG
>WBXJ01000187.1 GCA_008933045.1 Verrucomicrobiota bacterium | reverse complement strand
GTGGCCGGGGATGGTGTCTTTTCTGGGACGATCACCGCACGAGCCGCTGGAACCTCGGTCGCGTTCAAAATCCTAGCCACCGACGCCGCAGGAATTACCGTCAGCACGACCTTCCCGGGGACTAATTTGATGGCCGTCGGAAAACCTTCCTCCGAAGCTTACATTCGCTGGGGTGACCCGATCCCTTGGGGTAACTTCGCGCACTACCACCTGTGGCACTCTCAAGAGAGCGAGGCTTTGCGTGCAAACGCACTGAACAACACCTACCGCGATGCCACGCTCGTCTATGGAAACTCCCGAGTGCTCTATAACGTCGGATTCCGAGACAAGGGCAGCCCTTACCATGGCGGTGCAGGGAGTTTTTCTGTGGTGAACGGAAAGGAAGAACCGCTCTTGGGCGTCACCGAACGCATCTTCCGAAGCACAGGCAACGGAGGTGCGGAATCCACCGGCCTACGCAACCAACTCAGCATGTGGATCGGAAGGCAAATGGGAATTCCTTACCTCCACTCCCACTACATGCAGTTGTTTCGCAACGGAGGACAACAATACAGCATCTCGCAGGATGAGGAGTTTCCCAATGGTGACTTCATGCAAAGCTGGTTTCCCTCACCCGAAGAGGGCGACAATTACAAAATCGCGATCTGGTTCGAGTTCAACGATGATAACTCAGGATTCGGAGGGGCCGGCGCGACCCTTGATGAATTCAAGACAACAGGCGGTGCTTACAAACTCGCACGTTACCGGTATACTTGGCAAACCCGGGGCTACCAAGGAACCGTTAACAATTACTCCAACGTTTTTAACTTGGCCAAAGCCGTCAACGACCAGAGTACTGGATTTGTCGGCAACCTTCTCAATCAGGCTGACATCGACGAATGGATGAACGTGTTTGCATTCAACCGGCTGCTGGGAAATTGGGATGCATGGACGCTGGGAGGATCCCAAAACATGTATGCCTACAAACTGCCGGGTGCGACTTGGAAACTGGTTCCATGGGACATTGATTTCACGTTGGGGGATGGCGGTGGTGCGAACGACGCCATCATGCAAGGCGATCGGCTTTATGATACCCCCATCTTTCGACGAATGAGCTGGCGTGCCTATCAAAACGCCGTCAAGCGTGCAATGGATCCAGCGCGTTACGCCGAGGTGATCGAGGCTCGGCGAAGCAGCCTTGCAAAAAACAACATCGGCCTCGCCGCGCCCACTCAGGTCTCCGCCTACATGGTGGGACGCAAAGCGTATATTGAAGGGCAAATCACGGCCAACGACGTCGCCCAATTTAGCATTACCAGCAACGCCGGTGGCAACTATACCTCCTCCACCGCCAACACCACGATCACAGGAAAGGCTCCCTTCGCCGTGGTCTCGATCGAAGTCAATGGAATCCCCTACCCTGCAACCTGGACCGATCAGAACTCCTTCTCCATGGTCGTCCCACTCACAGGGCCGACAAACATTCTGACAATCGCGGGCGTAGATGGCACCGGCACAACCATCGCCGGCACAACGAAGACGATCACCGTCAGGTATTCTGGCACCGTGCAGCGCGTGCAGGATTACGTGTTGATCAACGAGATTCAATACAACCCTATTGCCACCTTAGGCTCGTTTCTCGAGTTGTTCAATCGATCCACCACCACTGCCTTTGACCTCTCGGGTTGCCATTTAGAAGGGGTCGGCTACACGTTCCCTGAAGGATCCCTGATCCAACCAGGAAGTTATCTGATCCTCGCTAAAAATGCGGCCTCGTTCGCCCTCGCTTATGGCACAACAATCCCCGTACACGGTGAGTTTCCGGGATCGCTGGATGGTAACGGAGAAAGTCTAAAACTTATCAAGCCCAACGGAGGATTGGGCGGCACCACCGATCTTATCATCAGCGATGTCCGCTTCAACGACAAGCTCCCTTGGCCCACAAATGCCGCTGGGTTCGGGCCGTCGTTACAATTGATCGATCCGCTGCGAGGAACTTATCGCGTAGCCAACTGGGCCGCGACTCCGACGAACTCCAGTAGTTTGGTCACCCCGGGTCAGGTCAATGGGGGGGTTAAACAAACATTGGCCGTGTTCCCGGAAGTTTGGATTAACGAAGTGCTACCAAATAATGTGACGGGACCGCTTGATAACGCAGGTGAGAAGGAGCCATTCATTGAACTCTACAATGCAGGAAACGGCACCATCGATCTTTCTGCCCTTTACCTGACGGATAGCTATACGGATTTAACTCGTTGGCAATTCCCAATAGGAACGGTCATCGGCGCAAAACAATTCCTCGTAATCTGGGCGGACGGCCAGCCTGAGCAAACTACTAATAATTCATTGCACGCCTCCTTCAGACTCAACGCGACCAACACTTCCGTCGCCCTGACGCGGCGCCAAGGGACCGCCAACGCTCCTGCGGTTCTCGATTATCTCGATTACAAACAAGTATCCCCCGGGCGAAGTTTTGGCAGCTACCCCGACGGCGAACCCCGCAACCGTCGGTCTTTCTTCACGGTTACTGCAGGGTCAACCAACAACGCAGCTTTCCCTAAAATCGCGATCACGATTAACGAATTCATGGCTGGCAACACCAACACGTTGATCAACGCATCTACAGGGAAATACGACGATTGGTTCGAACTCCACAACGGCGGCACCAACGAAGTGGACCTGACCAGCTACTCCTTAACCTCGGCACTGACCAATGCCACACAGTTCACCATTCCGACCGGATACGTCGTGCAGCCGGGTGGATTCCTGCTGGTGTGGGCCGACAAAAACAACAAGGCCAACTCGCCCACCAATACTGATCTACACATCAACTTTAAGCTCAGCAAATCTGGCTCGCAGATCGGACTTTTTGCGCCCGATGGCCAACTGGTCGATAGTGTGACGTTTGGCGAACAAATCAGCAACGTTAGCATGGGTCGCTACCCCGACGGCGAGGAAGGCCCAGTGGTCGCCTTTCAACTACCCACACCCAGCAAGCCGAACCTCCTGCTAGGCGGGAATCATCCCCCCACCTTGGCCCCGATTCCACCGCAAACGGTCGATGAACAAACCGTGTTGAGCGTGGCCGCTTCAGCGACAGATACCGACCCAAATCAGACTCTCATCTACAGCCTCGGAGTCGATGCCCCAGCCGGAGTACAAATCAATCCCGAGACAGGTTTATTGACATGGTCTCCCACCGAAGCCCAAGGCCCCGGCACCTATACATTCAGCCTCCGGGTGATGGACAATGGTTCGCCCAGCCGTGCGGCAAGTCAACGTGTCACCGTCACCGTGCGCGAAGTCAACCAACCCCCAACTTTCTCGGTGATCAACCCTCCCACGGTGGGCGAAGGAACGCGGCTCCTGCTGCGATTAGATGCCACGGATCCTGATTTTCCCGCCAACACAATGGTCTACAACCTCGAACCCGGGGCTCCCCTTGGCCTCACCCTCAATCCTTCCACAGGTGAGATCGAATGGACACCTACAGAAACTCAAGGCCCAGGGGATTATCCAGTCACCGTCCGAGTCTCAGACCAAACCGCCTCACCTTTGTCGAGCACCACCACTTTTAACATCCACGTTGACGAGGTGAACTTGGCACCGACCCTCCTTCCCATCAGCTTGCAGAGCGTCACCGAGGGCGGTACGTTGACCTTCACAGCACGCGCTTTCGATAACGATCTTCCAGCGCAACTCTTGGAATTCTCCCTCTCGCAGGGGTTTCCAGAAGGGGTCACTCTTGACCCAATCACCGGTGTTTTCCGTTGGCAACCAAAGCCCGAACAAGTGCCCAGCACCAGCTTTATCACCCTGCACGTGGTAGATAATGGTGTACCGCGCCGGTCGAGTAGCCAAACATTCACCCTCATCGCGGTTAAACCCAATCGGGCGCCGGTCCTCGCGGTGATCCCCAATCAGACGGTTTCAGAAGGCGTTGCAATGTCCCTGACAGCATCGGCAACGGATGTGGATGAGCAACAATCGCTCACCTACAGTCTAGAACCCGGTGCCCCCTCCGGCGTAGTGATCAACGGTTCTACCGGTCAAATCACTTGGACACCCACCGAGAATCAAGGTCCGTTCACCCATACCTTGACCATACGAGTCTCCGACACCGGCGAGCCTGCAAGGAGCGACATCAAATCCTTTAAGGTAATCGTTACGGAAATCAATCAACCTCCCGTCCTGAACACGCTCACCAACCAGGTGGTGACGATCGGGCGCACCCTCTATTATCAAGCGACGGCGAGTGACGTGGATTACCCTGCAAACACTCTGGTATATTCCCTCGTTGGTGGGACTCCCAACGGCTTGACGATCGATCCAAGCTCGGGACTGATTTCATGGACGCCCACCGCAGCCCAAGCCCGTACGACGAACACGGTGACTGTTCGGGTCACCGATAACGGGGTGGCGGCAATGAACGATAGCAAAGCGTTCCAAATCATCGTGCAACCCTCCTCAGTTTGGCAGAGAATTGTGAGCACTGGAACGGCATCTAGCTCGAGTCTCTACCTCTACATCGATGGTCCGGGCGACGTCTACCTCGATAACCTCAGAATTGTGGAAGGCACGAATCCCGACGTTGGTCCGAATCTGCTCCTGAATGGTGATTTTGAGTCCCTGCTCTCGGGACCTTGGGTTGTCTCGGCGAACTTGTCCGATTCCATCCTAGATTCGACGACGGCCCAGAACGGCTTGACCAGCCTCCACATGATCGCCTCGGCGGCTGGAACCACTCGGGGTTCTTCGATCTGGCAGGACATCACACCGGTGCTTACCCCTGGAGCGAATTACACCTTGAGCTATTGGTATCTACCCAAAACTAACAGTCCCAATCTGACGATCCGACTGTCAGGATCCGGCATCACCGTGACTCACAGTCTGGCACCAGCACCAAACTCCGCACCTGTGCTCGCCACAATTCCCGACCAAACCCTCGTTGAAATGGCACCGTTCTCGCTGCTCTGCGTGGCGCAGGATGGGGATAACCCACCGCAACCACTCACGTTTAATCTGGAGCCGGGGGCACCCACGGGGCTAACAATTCATCCGGTCACGGGCTTGCTGACTTGGACACCGACCGAGGCCCAAAGTCCCTCAACAAACACCATTACTATCCGAGTCACGGACAATGGGGATCCAGCGTTATCTGGCACGAGAACACTCAAACTTGTGGTAACAGAGGTCAACCAACCTCCAATCCTCGCGGCGTTCGCGCCACAAACCGTGATTGTAGGGACGATCGCTAACGTGACCACAGTCGGGACTGACCTAGACCTGCCCAGCAACCTGCTCACGTATAGCCTAGACTTCGGTGCTCCAGACTTTGTCCTGATCAACGCGGGCAACGGGACTGTTACTCTCGCCCCCGACCTCACCGCAGTGCCATCGACCTACGATGTGACCGTGCGGGTGACGGATAATGGAACACCACCGTTGTCCGAAACCGGAATCCTGCGGGTGACGATCGCCCCGAATGGCGAAACAGCCTTGCGCTTAGGTATCAGCACCTTCGATGTGGCCAACCAGACCGTGAAGCTCATATGGAATAGTGTCTCGGGGAAGAAATATCGAGTGCTCTCGATGCTGACCGTCG
>WBXJ01000186.1 GCA_008933045.1 Verrucomicrobiota bacterium | reverse complement strand
TTTTCTGCCGGTCAAGTGGGTCACGATCGAATCCACGTCGTAGACGCAGCCTCCCCAGGGGCCACCGCTGAGAGATTGGAGGGTTGCCCAGAGTCGGGTGTCGTCGGGTAGGAGGGGATGGGGTGCGAGGTTTGGGTGGGATTCTCGTTGAGCGAGAAGTCGGATGGCTTCGGAGGGGGTCAACTCTCGACCTTCGGTACTGACTAGATCAAGGCTGCCTTCGAGCGTGTTGCGGTTGATCAGAATGCGAATTCCATCCCCGTCGCGAATCTTGCCGATGGGTCCTCCTGCGAGTGCCTCCGGTCCGACATGGCCCAAACATGCCCCCGTGGAGACGCCCGAGAAGCGTGCATCGGTGACAAGTGCCACATGTTTTCCGAAGGGTAGATATTTGAGAGCGGAGGTGAGTTGGTAGGTCTCCTCCATGCCAGTGCCAAGCGGGCCGCCGCCGATCACAACCATGATATCACCCGCGACAATAGCCCCTGATTTGAGTGCCAGTATGGCCGATCGTTCGCTAGTGAAGACGCGGGCAGGGCCGGTCTTGCGATAGACCCCATCGGCATCGACAACGCTGGGATCAATGGCGGTGCTTTTGATCACGCAACCTTCGGGCGCGATGTTTCCTTTCGGAAATGTGACTGTGCTGGTGAGTCCACGGGCGCGGGCACGGGCGGGAGTCATGATCACTTCGTCGGGATCCACGCCATCTTGTTCACGCAGAATTTCTCGGAATTTGGCGCGTCGTTCTGAAGTGCGCCACCAATCAAGAATCTCGTTCCAGGTCAGACCAACTGCTGTGCGTGCTGTGGGATCGATCACACCCAGTTCACGCAGGTGCCACATCACCTCGGGCACACCACCCGCCAGAAATACGCGCACGGTGGGATGATACGCCGGACCATTCGGCAACACATCCACGATTCGAGGCACGCGGCGGTTGATCGCAATCCACTCATCCACAGTCGGTCGAGGAAGCCCCGCCGCATGGGCAATGGCTGGGATGTGTAGCAGTAAATTGGTAGATCCACCAAAAGCCGCATGGACAGCCATGGCGTTATGGATACTCGCAGGGGTGAGATAATCCTTGGTGGTCAGGCCCGATTGCTCAAGGTTAACCAAAGCTCGCGCGGAACGGACGGCGATATCGGTCCACACGGGTTGGCCCGAAGGAGCGAGCGCGGAATGCGGCAGCGAAAGTCCGAGGGCCTCCCCCACAACTTGGGAGGTTGCGGCCGTTCCAAGAAATTGGCACCCACCACCCGCTGAACCACAGGCGCGACAGCCGAGTTCTGATGCCTCCTTTAGAGTGACCAAACCATGCGAGAATCGAACGCCAAGGGTTTGCACGGCCCCAGCGTCCTCCCCATGGGTTGGGGGAAGAGTCACCCCGCCCGGCACGAGAATCGTCGGGAGATTGGGGGTGCCCGCGAGTGCCATCATCATCGCGGGTAGCCCCTTATCGCAGGTGGCCACTCCCATCACTCCGAGTCTTGTCGGTAGTGAGCGAATCAACCGTCGAAATATCTGCGCCGCATCATTGCGATAAGGCAGACTATCAAACATCCCGACAGTCCCTTGAGTGCGCCCATCGCAGGGATCTGAACAGTAGGCTGAAAACGGAATCCCCCCTACCCTCCGCAACTCCTTAGCTGCTGCTTGAACTAGAAGGCCAATCTCCCAGTGGCCCGTGTGATACCCTAGGGCGATCGGTTCGCCATCGGGCGCACGCAGACCGCCTTGAGTGCTTAAAATCAAGAATTGTGGACGATTGAGCTCCCGAGGATTCCAGCCCATCCCAGCATTCTGTGTCAGTCCGAAAAGATCGCCGCTGGGCCGTTCCAATAAAAACTCCGGCGTCAATGGCAGTTCTCCAACCGGGCCTGATGACTTGGTCTTAATCTCAAAAACCCCGGGCGAATCGCCTAAAATATCAAGTTTCATTCGTTCTTTGAAATGCACGATCCAACCTTTGGCTCATTAAAACCGAGACGTTTCCTGTGTTTCCAAAGCTCCTTGGGCTTAAAAACACCCAGTGGCGTAAGGATCCCCGTAATTAACTCGGGCGGCGTCACATCAAAGCCTGGATTGCGAGCGTGACTGGTCGGGTTGCCGACTCGCACCGAGGTGCGTTGGCCTCGAGGATTGATGCCCCATGCTTCCATGACCTCGCTCTCGTGCCGTTCCTCAATCGGAATCTCAAGGCCCGCATGCAAATCCCAATCGAGTGTCGAAAGTGGAATCGCGACATAAAACGGAATTTTGTGGCGATGAGCCAACACAGCCCGAGTATACGTCCCGATCTTATTAGCAACTTCGCCCGTGCGCCCCAACGTCCGATCGCTTCCGACAATCACGAGATCCACTTCACCCCGTTGCATCAAATGCCCAGCAGCATTATCGGCGATGACCTCATGAGAAACACCTTCCTGCGCCAGTTCCCACGCGGTCAACGTGGAGCCTTGGGATCGAGGGCGAGTCTCGCTACAAAACACATGGAAACTCACACCCTTTCGATGCGCGGCGTAAAGCGGTGCTGTAGCGGATCCGATATCCACAAAGGCCAACCAACCCGCGTTACAATGCGTCAGCACACGACACCCAGGTCGAATCAACTTCTCGCCGATTGCACCCAGCTCAGCACAATGCCGCACGTCCTCCTCCGCAAACGCATGCGCGAGTCTGAGTGCTTGTTCCTGCTGATCGAAAACTGGTGCTCCTGCGCGAAGGTTAGCGCGAATTTGGGTCATGGCATTGACAGGATCAACCGCCGTGGGACGAGCGTTTTTTAAAACTTGAAACACGGTCTCAAGATGCGCCTCAAACTTGCCAAGATCCCGCCCACGAAACGCGCGTAACCCTTGGGCGAAACCGAAGGCTGCCGTGGCCCCGATAGCCCCTGCCCCTCGAACCACCATGTCCGTGATCGCCTGCGCCGTGGCCCGAAACGTGGCCGTCCGAACAATCTTGAATTGGTGAGGAAGCAACCGCTGCTCAATCAACTCCACCTCGTTTCGCCGATCGTTAAACGCGACTGTACGATAAGGTTGGGTCTTGGAGCCAATCGTCACGTTCATCTGGAACCCAACTTAGCTAAATTCCTCAGAGGAAGTCAGCAAAAACCCACAGGCTAACGGAATGTCACTCATCCTTCCTCGTGGTTTTCGCTTTCAAGCTGCGAATCAGAAGCTTTATTTTGCTGTAACTAGTCTGTTCTCTGAACGCTTCCAAATCCGGATCCTCCGCTAACCATTTAAAATCGCGGTAACCACACGCAAGGGCTGTTTCTAAGGACTTGAGCGTACGATCGAACTGATCTGTCAGAGAATAACTGCACGCTAAATTGTAGTGCACCAACGAATCATCAGGACGGAGAAGAGCCAACGATTCATCAATTTTCAGACCTTCGAGGAATTTTCCTCGCCGAGTATAATCATCCCCAAGGATCTGAAGGGCTTCGAGATAGCCCGGATCACGACGGATCACACCCTCCAGAAACCCAATTTCGATATCTAAATCGCGTTTCTGTTGGCGGTTCAATCCCTTACGGGGTTTGCTTTTCTTGATCATAGCGGAGCATCGACAGGACGAAACGAACTAACCATCCCTACACTCAAACCATTATCAACTGGAAAAAATGTTCGGTCAAGTCTCTGGAAACGGATGCAAAACTTGCCCCCGTAAAATCGCGAAAAATCTCGAGATTCAACACGAAAACAGATTTGATTTTTTTGATTTTTTCCACTTGCGTCCTTGGGTGAACAATGTCAACTTTTGGTGTCCTTTATGGACATCCATTCTTCTTCTTGCCTTTAGCGAATGGATTCGCAGGTGTTTCTTGCCTTTCGCCTGCGTTAAAAAGAGGCGGCCCGCAATGGGCCGCCTCGCTTTTTTAGGCGGTTAAGAATTTCGTATGTTGTTGTTTATGAGGAGCTTACACCGCTTGCCTGTTCAGGAAACTACTCGCATCTGGATAGCGTCTACTGTGTGATCGCCGCTTTGAATTGAGCTGACGATCACGACTGTATTTCCTGATTTGAGGTGGCCGCTTTGCGTCAGAAGCAAAATGGTTTCGGTTAAATTGTGCTCAGGAACAGACTGAATGAAGGGTTTGACGATGGGAATTACGGCGTAGTTGAGGGTCAGTCGGTTGGCCACTTCTTGATTATCGCAGATGGCCAGAATTGTTGAATAGTGGGGGCGCATCCAGGAGGCGTAACGGGCCATGTTTCCGTGGAGGGTGAAAACAAGAATCGCCTCGGCTTTCATTTCATTGGCCATGATGACCGCACTTTTCATGATCTTCTGTCGAGGCGAGGTGAGGCCCGCGCGTTCATGGAAATTGGCCCCACCGGATCGCTCGATGCGTCGAGAAATTTTGTCAAAAACCTCGAGGCATTTGAGCGGGTATTTTCCGACGGTGGTTTCACCGGAGAGCATTATCGCGTCGGACTGTTCGAAGACCGCGTTGGCTACATCGGTTATTTCGGCGCGGGTAGGCATGGGGTTATCAATCATGCTCTCCAGCATGTGAGTTGCAACAATGACAGGTTTGCCTACTCGCATGCATTCTTTGACAACTTTTCGCTGAATGATGGGGAGTTCTTCGTAGGGGCATTCGATCCCGAGATCACCGCGTGCGACCATGATGCCGTCCGCTTCTTGAATTATGGAGTTCAGGTTTAAAACAGCCTGTTGATCCTCGATTTTGGCGATGATAAGGGGACGGGTCTCGGCGTTCTGAATGACTGCTTTGAGTTGTTGGATATCCTTGGCTTCTCTGACGAAGGAGAGGGCGATGTAATCGACCCCGAGTTCGAGTCCGAGCGCGATATCCGCCAAATCTTTTGCGGTGAGCGCGGGGAGGCTTACCTTGACACCCGGCAGGTTGATATGCCGTCTACTTCCCAACTTTCCCGGAGTGATTACTTCACACTCAATTTTATTGTGATCCTTAGTCACAACCCGCATCTCAATCTCGCCGTTATCGACCAGAACGATATCGCCGACGTTGATGTCGTTGACAAAGTTTTCATAATTTACATCCACGGAATGAACCTCTTCACTCCTCTCGCCACGGACGGTCAGTGTAAATTTTTGACCCGCAGTGAGGTCGAGTGCTGTCGGGAGATCGCCGGTGCGAATGGCGGGGCCTTGGGTATCTAGGAGAATTCCGACACACGTATTGCGTAGATGTGCAGTGGACCGAATGTCAGCGACCACCCTTCGGATCCAATCGTGGTGTGCATGAGACATATTCAAGCGCACAACATTGACCCCTTTGTCGATTATCTTGCCGATCATTTCAGCAGAATCGGTCGATGGTCCCAACGTGGCGATTATTTTGGTTTTACGTGTCATAGCGAATCGCAGTAAATGAGGAGAGGCGTGCGAATGCAATGGAGAATTGGAACGGTTGTCAGACTTGTTCCAGAGCGAGGTCGGCTAACGAAAAAACAAGAACCAAACGATTACTAGCATCGGTAACATAATGGGAATGGTGTATTTAAAAATGTAACCCAAGAACGATGGGGTGCAGATTTTTGCCTGATCCGCGATGGCCTTCACCATAAAATTGGGAGCGTTGCC
>WBXJ01000185.1 GCA_008933045.1 Verrucomicrobiota bacterium | reverse complement strand
CATCCACCGGTTCAGAAGTCGGTTTCTCAGTAGCAGGATCGAAATGGAGATCGGCTGGCGGTTCCGTCAAATCGGCTGAATCCACGGGTTCGTCAACATCACTGCTCGAAGAATTCTCCTCTCCATCCCCATCTGGCGAGGCAACCTCCTCAAGCACCGGATTCACTGCCAATTCTTGCTCCACCAACGCCTTCAGCTCCAGGGTTGGCGCTTGGAGCAAGGCAAGCGACTGCTGGAGCTGGGGAGCCAGCGCCTGCGACAACGCCATGCGTTGGGATAAATGCATTCCTTGAGCCATCCAATTTCTACATTAAAGCATTACTTCCCGTGCTCAAGGTTATTGTGGCATGAACAATGCTGCTCACTGACTTCGCTAAGGAAGCCTTCCTTTCCGAAAAAATTTCATTCCAATCCGCTGTCCTTCGCTTGACAGAGATCGTTTTGTGCAAACAATTGGAGTTCAATTTTGAATTATGGTCGAAAAACATGTCTTTCAAGCGGAAATTCAGCAACTACTGAACATCGTCATCCATTCTCTTTATACCGATAAAGAGATCTTCATCCGCGAATTGGTCTCCAACGCTGCTGATGCCCTCGAAAAACTCCGCTTTACTCAATCTGCGGGCCACCCAGTTTTTGAATCGGAGAGACTGCTCAAAATCACGGTCGAAACCGATGAAAAGGAACACCGCCTCGTAATTTCGGATACTGGCGTTGGAATGACTCACGCGGAACTGGTGCAGAATTTAGGCACGATTGCGCATTCCGGCTCCAAAGCCTTTTTGCAAAAGCTAGCAACCGAGAAAAAGCCCGATGTGAGTTTGATCGGCCAATTCGGGGTAGGGTTTTACTCCGCATTCATGGTCGCGACTAAGGTCTCTGTGGATTCTCGTTCCTACCTACCGGAAGAAAAAGGCTGGCGTTGGACTTCAGATGGCTCCGGAGGCTACGAGATCGAGGAGGCAACGGATGTGGCTCGAGGCACCAAGATCACCCTCTTTTTGAAGGATGAATGCCACGAATTTACCGAATCTTGGCGCGTCGAGGAGATCATCAAACGTTATTCTAGTTTCATCGCCTTCCCCATCGAACTGAATGGAACGCTGATCAATACCAAGCAGGCAATCTGGAGTCGGAACAAGAATGAAATTAAGGAGGAGGAATATGACGAGTTCTATTCCTATATCGGACACGACAAGGAAAAACCGTTGTTCCGTCTGCACTTTGCCGCTGATGCCCCACTCGCTATCCAAGCATTGCTGTATGTCCCCGGAAGGAACCTAGAGGTCATGGGGATGGCTCGCTCCGAGTCTGAGGTGAACTTGTATTGTCGGCGTGTATTGATTGCACCCAAAGCCAAAGCCCTTTTCCCCGACTGGTTAAGGTTTTTAAAAGGTGCCGTGGACAGTGAGGATCTGCCACTGAACATCTCCCGAGAGAGCATGCAGGATACAACCTTGATGCAGAAACTCAACAAGGTGTTGACCACTCGTTTAATCAAGTTCCTCGATGATCAATCCGAAAAGAATCCAGAGAATTACACCAAGTTCTATAAGGAATACTCCCGATTTCTGAAAGAAGGGATCGTCACTGATTTTACCCACCGTGAACCTCTCGGCAAACTGCTTCGTTTTGAAAGCTCCACGCTTCCCAAGGACGAACAGACCTCCTTGGCCGATTACATCAAACGGATGCCCTCCGAGCAGAAAGATATCTATTTTCTATTAGCTCCCTCCCGAGCCTCAGCCGAGAGCAGTCCCTATTACGAGGTATTTGCAGCTCGCAAATACGAAGTTCTATTCCTGAGCGATCCTTGGGACGAATTTGTCATGGAACACCTGCGCGTGTTCGAAGGTAAGACACTGCAACCCGCCGAAAAAGCGGATCTCACCATCGAAAACCCCGAAAAAAATGACGGCGAACTTTCACCGGACGAAGCCAAGGAGTTGGCGGCTTGGCTCAAGGAATCCCTCGGCGATCGGGTAAACGACGTGCGAGCCTCGGAGCGTTTGGTGGGCAGTCCCGTCGTCGTTGTCGACAAGGACAAAATGCTCACCGCAAGCATGCGACAAATGCTGAAACGGATGAAGCAAGACGGCCACGAAGAACCTGAGTTCAAGCACGATCTCGAAATTAACCGTCGTCACGCCGTAATCGTTCGCCTGAACACAATTCGGACCACGAATAGCCCCCTCGCCACAAAAGTCGCGGAACAATTGCTTGATAATGCTAAGGTTGCCGCTGGGGTGATGGAGGATCCTAGGATCATGCTGGCACGCTTGAACGAGTTGCTTGCGGAAGTTCTCAAGTAAAGGAACCAGCGGGCTGATCAGTTTAGGAGCCAGTTTCCTTTGCAAGAGGGAAACTGGCTACAACTGGCTCAGGGACGAACCTCAAGCTGAAACCATTGAGCCGGGGTACCCGCCACGTTAGGAACGATCACAGAACCCGTCCTCGAATCGGCCCTGATCCACGGCAAATCATTCCAAAGTTTTAGGCTTGTGGAGGATCGGAGGCGGTAAAGCTTGCCCGGCACGGCAGGCCATTCAAATTGCAGTCGGCCCCCATCCAACATTTTGGGTAAGCCGAGTGTTAATCTGGACTGAGCCACATTCGGATCAGTTCCTGCAATAAACTCCGCGTAGTCAGTTTGCCCATCGGCGTCGGAATCTGACCGATTCGAACGTTCGACAGCTACCTCGCCAAATTGTTCCAGTTCCCACAAATCCGACATCGTGTTCTGGTTGACATCAGGAAATGTATAAACACCCGTAATTGTGAGCATGTTCGTCGAAAGCACCACGGTCTGACGCGGGGGAGCATTGTAGTACTGCACAGGACTCCACTTGGCCACATAGGTTCCTGCGCTGAGCTTAGGGGATGTCCATGCGAGTCCTTCACCGCTGGTGATTTCGGGGCCCTCCAAAACGAATGCTGCTTGGGATAGGTTATTGGTCACATAAATCTTGCCGCGAAAAATATTCGTAACCTCAATCGAAATATCATCCACAAGCCACCCCGGATGCGGGTTGATCTCATCACTGATATCGATCAACAAATAATGCCAAACGAGTTGGATAATTTGCCCAACGTATGGAGTCAAATCGATCTCCTCCTCCTCCCAGTTGGCGGCTAAATCGTAATAGGTAGCGGCGATGATTTGTGCAGGTGCTTTATTGGTCAGAATCCAAAGTTCTGCCGATTCGATGGTCGCCTCAGCGGTAAAATCATAAGCGGTCCAGAATCTCAGAGTCGCCGTATTTCCACCGACTAATTCGATGACTGGGCTGATCAAATCGCTCGAAACCATGGTGATCGCACTGTCGGATAAATTACTGCCCCAAGCCTTAGTTCCTGAATGCGCATCCAGCAGCAATGAGTTGCGAGGGCTTCCCAAGGACCATTCGGTGTCGCCTCGTTCGCCTAAATCCTCGAGCATTTCCACTGTCCAACCCGGTGCACCGTTCTCAAAATCAAGAATGATCGGTGTTTGCAACGGAGTTAATGTCCGAAAAGTGAACAGTTTGCCCCCGTTTTCATCTACAGTTGCGTTTCCTGCTTGATCACGGCTGACGACTCGAAAGAAATAGGTTTGATCAGGCTTCAGGTCGTCCACGATCACGGAATGCGTGGTGTTGTACGCTGGTGTAAAGGACGCAAACCCAAGCAGTTTTGATTCGCCATATTGCACCAAAGCGTCAGTCGTTTCGCTAGTAGTCCAAGTCACTGTAGCGGTGGTATAATCAGGTACAACCTTGATCGTGCTAATGAGCGCAGGTGATCCATCCACTTCCGCGATCGCTTGAACTAAACTTCCTGAGGAACTCTGGGCATATTCTCCCCAGATCACATCGCCATCCTTTACTTTTAACGATGATAACGCTGGAACTCCTATCGCATTGGTTGTCACGAGTGAGACAGAACCACGGAACAATCCAGATTGCACCGTCGGTCGAAGGTTCAACAACAACCCATGAGACTGGCTCTCGCTGAAGATTCTCACGGTGGCATTGGTGAGACCGACTAGATTGGAATCGGCAACCTCCACAGTGGCAAGTGCTGGGATCGGGTAAGCCGTGCGATCTAAAGAAATACTGGCGAGACCATTGACCCCGGGTGCTAGAAAACTAATAAAATTCCGTAGCAGATTCGCTCGATTATTTGGAGCTGAACCTTCTACCGGAATTGCTTCCAACGCGAAGGATGCAAAAATCACGCGGTTTGTACTATCCTCACCCGTTCTCGGGTAACGAATCGCCACGGTTCTACCCCCCAGCGGCTCAAATAATATTGGCGCGGCATCGAATGTAGGCGTAAACGTGTCACCAACATCTGGGCCGATCTCGGCGATAATCAAATCCAAGACCGGAAATCCTGTCCAGTCGAGGGAGATTTCTATGCCAGAGGTAATCGACTCCGTGTCGTAGCCCAGAATGTAGGGGATTCCGAAGTTTTGATCGCAATCTGTACACCCGCCGATGCCAAAAAGGGGATCAGGTTCGAAATGTTGGACGTGCAATACTTTTGAGACAAAACTCGGAGAAGGATTACGTTCCAAAATTTCAGCGGAGGCCATCAATAACGATCCACCTCGTGCGAGATAATTTGTAAGGGTCCGCTCCGTTGCCATGTTGATCGTGGTGCTGGGTCCCCCAAGCGTATTGTAAATACTGTCATTGATTCGCCAAATCACGACCCGGAAAGGAATCAAGTCCTCAATTTTAGGCAATCGATCATGGCTCGCATCGAACACCTCGTAACTGACGCCTATTTGATCGAGTGCATCGGTATACTCAGTGATCGGTAAATCCTCACTCTCATCCTCGAGCGTATGGACGTAATTGTTGACAAGAAGGATGATCGCAGCCGATTTCGAAACGAAAGTAAACGGTATCGCCCCGTTCTGGTGAGTAGCGGTATTCCCTGCCACATCTGTTGATTCAATCACAAAGGAATAGGTAACCCCCGGGCCACCGCTCGGAATCGAGAATTCGTGTTCCGTTGTGAAAACCATGTTGGTTTGCGCCATTGAAAGTGTCGCATTTGTTCCATATCGCAACCGCGCTAGAGAAGGTTCGTCGGTCTTCCAAGTGATCTGCACTCGCCCATAGCGATTCGTGCTTGTAAGCGCAGTCACAACGGGTGCCAACAAATCTGCCCGTGCGGTGCTTTCGACAACCCTCGCTGGGGATGCGTCTGAATAGGTGGCAGTGATCGTCTCTCCGTCGGTGATATGAAGTTTGCCATCCGCCACCAGAGGCGTGGAAACAATCGCAACAGCACCGGTGAAAACACCTCGGCTCCCATAGGGTTGGAGTGGAACGGTCAACCCTGCTGGCTGGGAGTCACTCGTGATCCTGATCGTTTGGGTAAGTTTTCCGGCTAGGTCAAAATCGATCAGTTTAAGCTGTAAAACGCTCGGTGCGCTATAAGCAGGACGGTCAAAAGCGATCACGCCTTCACCCGGAAGTGGAAGATCACCCGAAATGACAATCGCAAAATCCTGATCGCAGACGGCAGGGGTTTCTCGAAGCGCATCCTCGGCGATATTCCGGGCGATCACACGAACTAGGTATTCTCCTCGTTCCGGTTGAGCCACGTGCACCGCTTCGACATT
>WBXJ01000184.1 GCA_008933045.1 Verrucomicrobiota bacterium | reverse complement strand
GCAGCCACTTGCCAGATGGAAAGTGATTGGCAAATGGCACGATCTCAAAGCTGATGATTACGTCGTCGCAATCGGTAATAACCAGCAATGGGAGTTTATTTTCGCTGAACTGCAGAGGGATGGCAGGAGCTTGCCCACGCTCGTTCATCCATTCAGCTGTGTCTCACCTAGAGCGCAACTCGGAGCCGGGTTTCTGGAAGTCACGATAACATTGTCATACTTACCATGTTCTGAAGAAGCATGTAAATACCAACAGGGTTTAGACTTCGCGGTCACGGCAATTTTTCAGGTAATAAAAAAGCGAGCCCCCCTATCAAGGGAGGCTCGCTTTGATTTTTGTCTTATTGACGGGGATTAAGGGCTATCGTTCGCAGCGTCAAACGCATGTTGCAAGGCCACGAGGTCTTCACCTGGTTTGAGAGCGTCGAGGGCTTCTTGTTCGGCTTGGAGTTGATCGGTGGAATAGTTAGCTGCCTTGATGGACAGACCGATGCGGCGCTCGGCACGGTCAATCTTGATGACACGTGAGGTGACTTCTTGATCCACTTTGAGGACGTTCTTAATTTTCTCAACGCGCTCTTCGCTGATTTGTGAGATGTGGACGAGACCGTCGATATCGTGCTCAAGCCCAACGAAGGCACCGAAGCTAGCGAGTTTGGTGACCTTACCGTTAACCAAGTCGCCGACTTTGTAGAATTTATCGATATTGTTCCAAGGATCTTCGCTGAGTTGTTTTACACCCAAGGAGATACGTTGGTTCGCTTTGTCGATTTCTAACACGACTGCTTCGACATCATCACCCTTCTTCAGGACCTCTGAAGGATGGTTGATCTTGCGAGTCCAGGAGACGTCGGAGACATGGATCATGCCGTCCAGACCATCTTCCAACTCGATGAAGGCACCGTAGCTGGTGAGGTTACGAATCTTGCCCTTGACCTTGCTACCGGCTGGATACTTGATAAGGACTTGATCCCAAGGGTTGGTCTCGAGTTGACGGACACCCAAGGAGATTTTTTGTTCCTCGCGGTTGATTCCGAGAACCACGGCTTCAATTTCTTGCTCAGGTTTGAGGACATCGGATGGCTTGGCGATGCGTTTCGTCCAAGAAAGTTCGGTGACATGCACCAGACCCTCGACGCCGGCCTCGAGTTCGATAAAGGCACCGTAAGGCACTAGGTTGACGACTTTGCCTTTGACCTTGGCTCCGATGGGGTATTTGGCTTCGATCTGATCCCAAGGATTCGCAAGCTTCTGTTTGAGGCCGAGGCTGACGCGCTCTTTTTCGCGGTTGATTTCGAGGACAACGACGTCGATATCTTGGCCGACTTTGAGCATTTCGCTTGGATGGCCGATACGACCCCAGGACATGTCGGTGATATGAAGCAAACCATCCAACCCATTGAGGTCGATGAAAGCTCCGAAATCGGTGATGTTTTTGACCGTGCCCTTGCGAATATCGCCTGGGGTCATTTGGGTCAGGAGTTTGGAACGCTTTTCGGTGCGCTCGTGTTCGATCAATTCGCGGCGGGACAGAACGATGTTCTGCCGTTCCTGCACGATTTTGACCACTTTAAATTCATAAGTATTCCCAACGAAAACAGAGAGGTTTTTCGGAGGGATGATATCGATTTGGGAGGAGGGCAAAAAGGCTTCCACACCAATGTTGACGAGCAAACCACCTTTGACCACGGCCTTAACTTTACCGCTGATCGTGCCGCCTTCGTTGCAAATCGTGAGGATATTATCCCAGTTCTTCTTAAACTCAGCTTTTTCCTTGGAGAGGACGACCATGCCGTCCTTGTCCTCGAGCTTTTCGATCAAGACGTCGATCACATCACCAACCTTAACGGTCTTAATGTCATCAAATTCGCCGCCACTAATAACGCCTTCGGACTTGTAACCGATGTCCACCATGACTTCCTTGGAACGGACTTCGATGACTGTGCCTTTTACAATTTCATTTGCAGCAAATCGTGTCGTGATTTGCCGCATTGCTTCTTCCATCGTCAACATAGAATTTTAATAATAACCAACTAAACTGTGGGAGATAATCGCGGGAGGCTTGGAAGGCACAGGAACACCTTTTGAAGACTCCATCGCCTAACTGACCGAGCGTTGACGGGCAACGGAGGGTTAATGGTTAGGTTGAGCGTTAACTTTCCATTTCTCAGCCTCAATGAACAGCCGCACACACGGAGTTCAGGCAGTGGAAGGATAGGTCATGAGAGACTTAAAGCAAGCAATAAGATTTTGTTTTAGTGGTCAGTGAACTTTAGGGTTTAATTTCCAATTGCCCGAAGCGGCTTTTATGTCGACGATGCGCTCATGCTGCAACTGGATCCATTGATACGAATCGTTTTGGCGGACGACCATCCCGTGGTTCGCGAAGGGTTGCGAACGATACTCCCGCAATGTGGGCCCGTGGAGATTATTGGCGAGGCAGAAAACGGACGCGTATTGATGGATCTTATGGAGGAGTTGCAACCGGATGTGGTGTTGATGGACATCAAAATGCCGGAGATGAATGGGATTGAGGCGATGGAACTCCTGACTCGGAATTATCCCCACGTAAAGGTTTTGGTTCTCTCGATGTATGATAATCCAGAATATGTGCGGCGGTTGGTAAAAGCGGGTTGCCGAGGTTATATGCTCAAGGATAGTTCGCCACACGAGATGACGAGTGCCGTGGAAAAGATTCATCGCGGTGAATTTTATTTTAGCAGCATTCTGATTCCGGCGTTGGTCAAGGCGGACATTTTCCTGCTCAATAATCCCGATCAGGAGCTGACTGCGCGGGAGGTGGAGGTGTTGGTTCATCTGGTCAATGGCTTGACGAATAAAAGGATCGGGGAAGTTCTGCAAATGACCACGCGCACGGCCGAGAAACACCGGGAGCATATCATGAAGAAGACGGGTTGTACCACGGTGGCTCAATTGGTGCGGTTTGCGATGGACAAAGGGTATGTCGAAATGGATTAACGCCCGAGGTGCGTTGCACCAGTGCTGGCTGATGCTGTGGGTCGGATTGGGATTCGGACAGATGGTGCATGCCATCTCACTCACGGCAATCCCTTGGCAGATTCCGGAAGGGATTTTGAGCACGAATGTGGTGGGGGTTGTCGAGGATCCCGCGTCGGGAAATCTCCCCTTACGATTTCTCACGGGCGTGACGGAGGATCTCCTAGGACGTGAGCCGTCGGAGGCAGAACGGGGCATCTCTAGGGGAGTAGCGAGCACGTTGAGAGTCAGAGCCGTTGCTGCGTTGGAGTTGGTGAATTCTATTCCTGCGCGTACGGCGGTGGTCAAAGCACTTCACCAGCAATACTTGAGACGGGATGCTTCGGCGTCGGAAGTCACTTGGGCGTTGCGTCAAGCAGGCGCAGGAGTATCGCAGGATGAACTGAGCGTGCAACTTCTGGTGTCGGCGGAATACTTGGTGAACCGCACGACGGCAACGGCCTATGCGAATGCAGTTTATCCGGATCTTCTCGGTCGGTTACCCACGGCCACGGAGCGGACGGGTCTGCAAACTTTTTTGAATCAGGGTGGGAAATTGGATGCGTATGTGCGCTTGCTTCAGCAGACGTCGGAGTATCGTCAGCGAGTGTTGGATCAGGCCGCCGTGCGATTCCTGGGCCACACCTGGACTAATTCATGGGTCGCGAGTTCGGACTATTTGGAGATCCTGACCTTGAACCTCCCTATCGAGGAGTTATGGGCGGAGTTCTTAGCTTCAGCGGAGTTTTTTACTCGGCATGGTGAGGCACTGCCCCAGTGGCTGAATGCGGCAGCGTCGGAGCTTGGAACCGTCGTTGCACGGCCTAGTTCATTATTGCTCGCACTGGATCCGGCCGTGGGACGTGGGGGGCGAGCTTACAGCATTATGCAAGGCAAGGAATTCTACTTTAGCCAATTGAATTTGAATTATGCGATGTATTTAGGCCGCACATGCACATCGATAGAGACGAATGCGTGGGTCAATCAATGCGGGATTCCGTTCGCGTTAGAAAACTTACGCGGGGTGCTTCTGGGTTCTAGCGAATATTTCGCACGTGCAGGGTCGGTTTATGGATTGGCGCAGTCACTTTACCTTGGATTGTTCGGACGGACACCGACGGGCGTAGAGATGACGGAGCTGCAAAACTTTCTCAACTCAGGTGGTTCGAGGGAGCGTTATGCGCGGCTGCTGATGCAAACCAGCGAGTATCGGGAGATCTATGTGCGAGAATTGTTTCGGAAAACATTTGTGATTCCTCCCACGACGAATCAAGTGACAGAACTGGTGGGGTTGTTGGCTGCGGGTCAGAGCGAGTCCCAAATGCAAGCGCACTTATTTGGCTCGTTTGAGTATGCGGAACGCGCGCGGACAAATTATCTAACAACGAACGTGGTGAAACAATTGTACCAAGATTTGTTAGGACGCAATCCACTCAAGCAGGCGGAGCTTGATACGGTGCCATCATCGAGTCGAACGAGGGAAATGGTGGTGCGGAATGTGTTGAGCACGGAGGCTTATTTTAAAGCGTTGGTTCCAAGCTATTACCAAGCGTATTTGGGTCGAGTGCCGACGACGAACGAACTCGCCGCTTGGCGGGCTGGTTTTTATGCGGGGCAGCTTCCGGAGGCACTTCAAACGCAATTGCTTGGCTCGGTAGAATTTTACAACCGTACGGGAGGAAAAAAAGACCTCTACTTGAGCAGCCTTTCCAGTGTGTTGCTAGGGATTCCAGCGGACGATGGGTTGCGTCGCCTTTGGACGAATAATTTGGTCGCTGGAGGGGATCTCACGAGGTTAGTGACAACGGTGTTGGCCGCAAACTCTTCGCAGAAGGCTCGTGTGAACACGCTGGCGAAGCAACATCTAGGACGTGGTATGGACGGGCCGGAATTGGCTCGTTGGTTGGCGAGGCAAAAGTTGGGATGGAATCATCACGAGGTGCTCACGGAGTTTTTGGCGTCGGATGAGTATTACGAAAAGTTGGGTGGAGCGCCGGATATTTTTACTCAGCAGTTGGGGTTGGCCTTGCTGGGAACCACTAACGCGATGTTGCGTGCCCAGTTGTTGCCCGATTTGGTGCGGATCCATCCCGCGCATGGGTTGGCCTTGCAAGCAGCGGGTGCCAGCAGTGAATTTTTTCTGCAAGTGACGCCTCAGTTTTATCTGACTTGGCTGGGTCGGAAGGCGACGACCAACGAACTCAAAACACTGACCACGATGTGGACGGAGCGGGCTAGCATGGAGCGGGTGCAAGTCACAATCCTAAGCTCGACGGAGTTGTATACGCGATGGGGTGGGACACCTTCTGGATTTGTTAACTCATTCATCCGAGGAGTACTGGAACGCGCCTCTGTGCCTGCGGATTTAACGGCGTATCAGAAGGAGTTGACGGACGGGGGAACACGCGAAACGTATGTCACAAAAATACTGCAAGGAACGGATCGCCGCACGATCGTGACGAAGGCTGCGTATCAGTTATTACTCCGAAGGAACGGGACGGATCATGAAATCAAGGAAGCGGTTGCAGGCTTGAACGAGGGACAACGATTGGAGCAGTTATGGGCCTGCATCGCGGCGACGCCAGAGTTTGGAGCTAACGTGCAAGATGAAGTGGTGGCGGAATTTTGGACACGGCTGACGGGTCAGGGTATGCCTGCTGCGTTGGCTCCT
>WBXJ01000183.1 GCA_008933045.1 Verrucomicrobiota bacterium | reverse complement strand
CTTTTGGGTTCTGGAGCACCCTCCTACAACGCTGTGGCCAGCTATTCTAGGGGCTTTCAACCTCTAAACTTCAGTTCACTTTTGTTCCGGCAAGAATTCCACTTTTGAACCGTCGCCGACACACCATTAATTGTGAGGTGCAAATTTCTGTGTAAGCGCGTACAACTTGGTGAAACCTATGAAACCAAATCAATCCGGACGTATCGCCCGTCAGACGGGAAGTTTTTCTCGCCGTGGCTTCTCGAAGCTATTAGCAGGGGCCGCCTTGGGCACCCTCACCGCACCAGCCCTTCTTAGGGGCCAGAATCTTAACAGTAAACTCAATGTCGCCGTCATTGGAGTTGGTGGGCGTGGCGCGGGTAATTTAGCCGAAGTTGGCAAGAGCGAGAACATCGTCGCACTCTGTGATGTCGCCGATGTTTCCTTGGATTCGGCGCAAAAAAACTTTCCGAGAGCCCGACGATTCAAGGATTTTCGTAAGCTCTACGAGATCGAGAAAGAGTTCGACGCGGTTGTGGTGAGCACCTGTGAACATACCCATGCCTTCGCAACTCTCCCCGCGCTCAAATTGCGCAAGCATGTGTATTGCGAAAAGCCCCTGACTTACAACGTGTGGGAGGCACGCCAGATCCGCGAGGCCACCGCCCAAGCCAAAGTTGCCACTCAGATGGGAACACAGATTCACGCCTTGGATAATTACCGGCGGGTCGTCGAGTTGATCCAAACGGGTGCCGTCGGTCCTGTTCGTGAAGTTCATGTCTGGGTGGGTCGCGCTTGGGGTTTACAATCGCCTGAGGCCGCTGCTCGGAATAACGACATCGTCAACGTGCGCGAGCGTCCAACCGGATCCTCTCCCGTGCCAAACGGATTGGACTGGGACCTCTGGTTGGGGCCAGCCCCATTTCGCCCCTTCCACGAAGTCTATTTTCCAGGTCCCAAATGGTATCGTTGGTGGGATTTTGGCAACGGCACCATGAGCGATTTAGGCTCACATTGGAACGACCTTCCTTTCTGGGCCTTAAAACTTCAAACCCCTATCAGTATTGAGGCAGGTGGTGCCGTTCCCCATCCTGAAATCGCCCCTGCTTCCATGTTTGCAACCTACGAATACGGTGCACGAGGCGAGCTACCACCTGTGCGTCTCACTTGGCATCAGGGTGAGAACAAGCCCGAGATTTGGAAGGCACGCGGCATCCCGCAATGGGAAAGCGGCGTGCTCTTTGTCGGCACTCAGGGTCGTCTGTTGCTTGCCGATTACGATAAGCATATCCTTCTACCTGAGAAGACCTTCGCCGATTTCAAACGGCCTCCACAATTCATCCCTAAATCCCTCGGCCATCATGAGGAGTGGATCCATGCCTGCAAAACTGGTGCTTCGACAACCTGCAATTTCGACTACGCAGGCTACCTGACGGAGGCGAACCATCTCGGTAACGTGGCTTTTCGTGTCGGCAAAAAGCTAGCATGGGACTCCAAAAACCTACGCGTCTCCAACGCTCCCGAAGCAGCAAAATTTATCCAACGCGACTATCGTCAAGGTTGGAAGCTCGTCTGACGTTCTCGTTAAAAGAAAAACGGCTGGAACCCTTCGGTTCCAGCCGTGCGAAATACTTTAGGGAAGGGGATTAACCTGCGATGGGTTCTTCCTGGATCCCCTCATTGATTTCCTCAATTAGGATTTCCTCAACAAGCGGTTTGAGAGTGACCTTACGGTGACGATCGTAACCAGTACCTGCGGGGATGATGTGACCCATGATCACATTCTCCTTGAAGCCTCGGAGGCTATCGACTTTACCCAAGGTAGCTGCTTCTGTCAGCACACGCGTCGTGTCTTGGAAGGAGGCAGCACTCAGGAAGCTCTCCGTTTCGAGAGATGCCTTCGTGATACCTAGCAACACAGGGGAGGCTTCGGCAGGTTTTCCACCCATCTGCTCGACCCGAGTGTTTTCCGTCTCAAACACGATTTTATCGATCTGCTCACCCCAGAGGAAGCCGGTGTCGCCAGCTTCAGTGATGCGAACCTTGCGCAACATCTGGCGAACAATGATCTCGATATGCTTGTCGTTGATGGTCACACCTTGTAGGCGATAGACCTCCTGAACTTCATTGACGAGATGCTCTTGCAATTCTTGAGGTCCGCAGACATCCAGAATTTCGTGCGGAACCACGGGACCTTCAGTCAACTGTTGGCCTTTGCGCACAAAGTCACCTTTAAACACGATGACGTGCTTACCGATAGGAATCATGTGTTCTTCCTCGGCATCCGTCGTCGTATCCTTGATCACCACCGTGCGTTTACCGCGCACACTGGGTCCAAAATCAACGATACCGTCGATCCTTGAAATCTCGGAAGCGTCTTTGGGGCGACGGGCTTCGAACAACTCGGCGACACGTGGCAACCCGCCAGTAATATCCTTCGTTTTCGATGTTTTTCGCGGCGTTTTGGCCATCAAAGTTCCGGCAACAATTCGATCACCTTCGCTCACAACAATGTGTGCGCCGGAAGGGATCGGATAATTGGCGAGCGGTTCGCCCTTATCATCGGAAATAATGATCTGCGGGTGCAGGTCTTCTTTGTGCTCGATGATCACCATTGCCTCTTGGCTGGTGGCTTCATCCAACTCCTGACGCATGGTCACGCCTTGGATGATATCTTGGAACTGAACCAATCCGGCTTTTTCCGAGAGAATAGGAACATTGTAAGGATCCCATTGCACGAAGGTCTCACCCTTCTTAACAGTAGCCCCGTTCTGCACGGCGATGACTGAACCAATGACGATATTGTGCGATTCCAATTCGCGGTCGTCTGGTCCAAGAATCGAGATCGATCCATTCTTGTTCAGCACGATGTTGTTACCATCTTCGAGTTGCACCAAGCGCAGATCATTATATCGCACCAAACCATCGTGCTTAGCCTTGATCTGCGGTTGTTTGAACACCTGCGAGGCCGTTCCACCGATGTGGAAGGTACGCATGGTCAACTGGGTCCCCGGTTCGCCGATCGACTGTGCTGCCACAATGCCGACAGCCTCACCCAGTTTCACAGCACGTCCCGTGGCCAAGTTGCGACCATAACACGAGATACAAATCCCTTGCTTGCTTTCGCAGGTTAGCACCGAGCGAATCTTGACGCGTTCCACGCCAGATAACTCAATCTGTTTACCCTTAACCTCGTCGATCTCGTGGTTTGCCAAGACGATTTTTGTCTTGGGACTCGAGGGATCAATCACATCATCGCAGCTAAAACGTCCAACCAGACGTTCGCTGAGCTTCACGACTTCATCCTCTCCCTCGTAGATCGCTTGGACCCAAATACCATTGGTCGTGCCACAATCAGGCTCGCGGATGATCACATCCTGCGCCACGTCCACAAGCTTACGGGTCATGTAACCCGAATCCGCCGTTTTGAGTGCAGTATCAGCCAAACCCTTACGCGCACCATGCGTCGAGATGAAATACTCGAGCACCGTCAGACCTTCACGGAAGTTCGAAAGAATCGGCTTTTCGATGATATCCCCGCTCGGCTTAGCCATCAAACCACGCACACCGGCGAGCTGACGCACCTGCTGGCGGTTACCTCGGGCGCCGGAATCCACCATCAGCCAAACAGGATTAAACTCCTGCTTGTTCTGGTTGATTTCAAGCGTCTTGAGCATCACGTTCGCAATCTGATCCGTACAATGCGTCCAGATATCGATGATCTTGTTGTAGCGTTCCAATGTCGTGATGACACCTTTACGATACTGCTTCTCAACTTCAGAAATTTGCTTCTGAGCCGTTTCAATTTCCTGCGTCTTCTCCTTCGGGATGATCATGTCATCAATACCGATAGAAATACCCGCACGTGTCGCCTCGTAGAAGCCCAACTCCTTCAGCTTGTCCAGTGTGACTACCGTTTTGTCATGACCGCAGATCTTATAACAATTCCAAATCAAATCGCCGATCTGGCTCTTGCCAACGACCCTGTTAGGAAATCCGAGATCCGTCGGCCAGATTTCACTGAAAATCACGCGACCTACCGTGGTTTCAACCACCTTTTTCTCGCTATCCCCGTACACGGTCTTCACACCGTAATCAGGATTGGCAAGGCGGATACGTGTGTGTGTCTTAACGGCTCCGTCAGCGTGAGCAAAAATGACCTCTGTTTTAGAACCGAACAGCATCGCAGCACCGGCGGGTGGGGTCCCAATCTGGCGGGGGTTAGCCGTCAAATAGTAGCAACCGAGCGTGATGTCCTGCGTCGGGGTCATGATGGGCTTACCGCTCGATGGGCTGAAAATATTGTTCGGCGCCATCATCAGCAGTCGAGCTTCCAACTGTGCCTCCACGGACAAAGGAACGTGCACCGCCATCTGGTCTCCGTCGAAGTCTGCGTTGTAAGCAGTACAAACGAGCGGATGAATTCGGATCGCTTCTCCCTCAATCAACACGGGTTCAAACGCCTGAATCGACAAACGATGCAGGGTCGGAGCGCGGTTGAGCAACACTGGATGACCTTTGGTTACCTCCTCCAAAATATCCCAGACTTCGGGCGATTGCCGCTCGATCATCTTCTTGGCCGAACGCACGGTGTGGACGTAGCCGAGTTCCTTCAAACGACGAATGATGAAAGGCTCGAAGAGAACCAAGGCCATCTTCTTCGGAAGACCGCACTGGTGCAGCTTAAGCTCAGGTCCGATCACGATCACCGAACGTCCTGAATAATCAACACGTTTACCGAGAAGGTTCTGACGGAACCGTCCGCTCTTGCCCTTGAGCATATCGCTCAGCGACTTCAGGGGGCGATTGCCCGCGCCAGTCACCGCACGTCCATGGCGACCGTTATCGAACAATGCATCCACAGCCTCCTGCAACATGCGCTTCTCGTTGCGAATGATCACTTCGGGGGTCTTCAGCAATAGCAAGTTCCTCAACCGGTTATTTCGGTTGATGACACGACGATAAAGGTCATTCAGATCCGAAGTCGCAAATCGTCCACCTTCCAGCGGAACAAGCGGTCGGAGATCCGGTGGAATCACCGGTAGCACAGTTAGAATCATCCACTCAGGGCGACTCTTAGAACCATGGAAACCTTGAAATAACTTGATCCGCTTAGCGATCTTCTTACGGATCTGTTTGCTCTTGGTCTCGGTCATGGCGATTTGCAGCGCCTCGACTCCCTTCAGCAACTCCACATTCGCCAAAGCTTCTCGCACTGCTTCCGCACCCATCTTTGCGAGGAAGGCATCGGCCCCGTAGGTTTCGCGTGCTTCGCGGTATTCCATCTCACTGAGCAATTGATGCTGCTTCAATGGAGTCTGTTTAGCATCGATCACGAGGTAATCCTCGTAATAAATCACGCGCTCAAGATTGCGTGCAGTCATGTCCAGCACCAATCCTAAACGGGATGGCATGCACTTAAAGAACCAGATGTGCGTGACAGGAACGGCCAACTCAATATGACCCATCCTCTCGCGGCGAACCCTTGAAAGGGTCACCTCAACACCGCAACGATCGCAGACAACACCGCGATGCTTGATGCGTTTGTATTTTCCACAAGAGCATTCCCAGTCCTTGACAGGTCCAAAAATTCGTTCGCAAAACAACCCGCCTTTTTCAGGCTTGAAGGTGCGGTAGTTGATGGTTTCCGGGTTCTTAACTTCGCCCTTGGACCAAGAGCGGATTGATTCGGGCGAGGCGACAGTGATGGCGACGTAATCCACCAGATTCACCTTATCCAGTCCGATCAATTCACGAACAGATTCTTTGGTATTCATCATAGCTTTCAGGCGGTAGGGCAGGGGAGCCCTTTCCACTT
>WBXJ01000182.1 GCA_008933045.1 Verrucomicrobiota bacterium | reverse complement strand
GAACTGCCCGTGGAGGTGCGTGCCGATGGGGATGTCGCGCAGTTCGGCAGGCGCGCCGTGGAAGCGGATTGTTCCGAAAGGCAGCAGCGTAAATCGCATCGCCCTGTCGTAATCGTCGGTGCGCTGGTCGTCGCGACGATCGGGACGGATCTGGCCGGTGCGGTTGACGTGATCCATTTGAATCAATTCGCCGGCGACATGAATCGCGGATCCCTCGGGCGGGAATTGGCCCGGCTGGAGCTGAGCAACGGCGGGTTTAGGATCGACGCCAGGGGCAAGGACCAACGACAAAATCAGCACGACGAATGGAAAGATTGCGAGGCGGCGGATTGAGGACGGATGGTTCGTCATTCTGATTTCGTGATTCAGATCAGTTCCGAAACCGGCCCCAAACTATCCACGAATTTCTCCGCGTTCACCTGCATCTTCTGCAGCATCGTGAGCAGAAGATTGCTGAGATGCGCCTTATCGTTCACAGGCTTGCCGCAGAGGCTGTAGTGCGCGCTGGTGTTGGCGAGATCGTAGGCTTTGATCGTTGGCAGGTTGTAATCGATATGCTGGCCGTGCTTGAAACCGAGCGCGCTACCGCCGGCGAGAACGGTGGGTAGGTTCGCATTGCCGTGGCTGTGACCGTAACTCATGCCACTGCCGAAGAGCACCATCGTGCTGTTCAGCAGCGGCTGGTTGCCGTCGCGCGTGGTCGTGAGTTGATCGAGGAAATAGGAGAATTGCTCCGTGATGAACGTGTCGCTCTTGCTCAGGCGTGCCATGACTTCCGGATCACCGTTGTGATGCGATAGCTCGTGCCGCGTCTGGGTGATGCCGATCTCCGGAATCGCCAGCCCGTTGCCCTCCGTGCCGCTCATGTAGGTAATGACGCGCGTCATGTCTGTGCGCAACGCGAGCACCATGAGGTCATACATGGTGCGGTAATACTCGCCGGCCTGCGACTTGGAGACATCACGCTGGAAGTGGCCGGTGACGGAAGGCTCCAGTTTTGGTTTCGGCACATTCAACCACGAATCAAGCCGCTCTGTGCGCACTTCGACCTCGCGCACGGCAGTCAGATATTCGTCAAGTTTCGTGCGGTCATCACCGCCCAGATCTCGGCGCAGGGAACGCGCATCGTTAAGCACCGTGTCCAGCACGCTATGCCGACGATTGAGGCGGCGACGGCGCACTTCCACGCCGCCAGATTCCTCACCAAAAAGGCGGTTGAAAATATTGCGCGGGTTATCCTCGGCCGGCAGCGGCACGCCGTCGCGCGACCAAGAGAGCGTGTTGATGACATTGCCAGGCAGTCCGGTCCCACTGGCGAGTGAAAGTTCGAGCGACGAAATCCGCGTGTGAACCGACGTGACCTCGGCCATCAACTGATCGCACGAAACGCTATTGCGATACGCGCCGCCCTCCTGACTCAACTTCGCGCCGGTGAGCCACAAGTCGCCGCAAACATGCGCCGTCCCGAGGCCGCCTGGATGATGGAGTCCACTGATCGGCGTGATATTCGCACGATGCTTTTCAAGCGACCGCATCGGCGCGCTGAACTCGTAATCACGCCCAGCCTTGGGTATCTGCCAAGTCAGGACGTTCACACCGTTGGGAACGTAGACGAAGACGGCGCGACGCGGCAGGGCCGGGCCAGCCGCAACGGAGCGTAGCGGCACCATGCAATTGAGTAGCGGCAGGGCGATGGTCGCGCCGACACCGCGCAGGAAGTGGCGGCGGTTCATGAGCCAGCGTTGGGTGAGGATATTGCTCATAGATTTGTATTACCTTTAGCGTTGCTGAAAGAGATCCGAAACTACCAGTGCCTCGACAATCTCACGGAGCCGATAGTCCGTGGCCTTACTCTGGGTGGCAATAGCAGCCAGCGTGTGTCTATCGTCAATCGTCATCGCGCGGCGAAGCGCGTAGGTGGCGAGCTTCTCGACCAGAGCCGCAGCAAATTTGTCGGTGTCTGCGATGAGGAGGTGCTTTAGTTCGGCACCGTCGGTAAACTTGCGTCCGTCGGGCAGCACTCCGCTGGCATCCACCTTAGGATTGGCACCAGCACCATCCCGAACGACTTCTTCAGTGCGCCAGCGGCCGATGGCGTCGTAGTTGTCGAAGGCCACGCCAAGCGGGTCGATTTTACGATGACAGGCAGCGCAGTTCGCGTCGCTCTTGTGCGCTTCAAGTTTCATCCGCAGTGTGGCCTTGGGCTGACCGGCGGGCGTTGGTTCAATGGGCTTCACATTGGCAGGTGGCGGTGGTGGTGGCTTGTTGAAGATGGATTCCAGAACCCACTTCCCGCGATGCACCGGCCTGTGTCGCTGGCCGTCCGAGGTGAGGCTGAGGACGCCAGCTTGAGTGAGCAACCCACCCCGATGATCCTCGGCGCGCAACGCCACTCGCTCGAACTCGTCACCCTTCACCCCGACGATGCCGTAGTGCTCGGCAAGCCGCACGTTCAACACCGTCCAATCGGAATCGAGGAACTCACGGACGCTGAGATTCTTCTTGAGCACTTCGCGGAAAAACTCCGATCCCTCAGCGATCATGCTCTTCTCCAGATGCGCGTCGTAGTCGGGGTAAAGGGTCTTGTCTGGCGGGAACATACCGACACGTTTTAATTGCAGCCACTGTCGCGGAAAGCCCGTAGTGAAACGCTCCGCCTTCGGATCGCGCAGCATCCGAGCGACTTCGCCACGCAAGACCGCCGGTTCGTGCAGCGCGTTTGTCCGCGCGAGCCCGAAGAGCCGATCGTCAGGCATTGTGCTCCATAGGAAGTAAGAGAGGCGTGAGGCTAATTCCCGATCGTTGAGCCGGGAATTCGCTTGGTCCGCCGAACCTTCTACGAGGTAGAGAAAATCCTTGGCGCACAGGATCGCCACGAGTGCGGTCTTGACTGCTGATTCAAATTTTTCACCGTTCTTAAGCTCGTTTTCGACTAGGCTCACCAACCTCACTAGCTCCGCCTCTCGCGGCGGACGGCGAAACGCGCGTTCCGCGAAACGTGTCAGTATCTGGCGTGCCTGCGCCGCGTCTTGAGGGGCACCGGCAAAGAGTTTCTGGTGTAGCGGCGTGGGCCAGGATGATTGGAGTGGTCCCTCGACCTCGACGAAATCCAGGATGAGAAAGGGTCGGATGGGAACGCCATCTTCGTCCGTCAGCTTCCACTGCCACGGCTGGCGTCCGGTGGAGGAATCCTTGATCGTGGTGAAGAAGCGTCCTGCATCGTAGCGTCCGTGTCGCGGCAGATTCGACGGGCCGGTTGCCTCGCAGGTGAGGCGGATATCGTGATGCCCGGCGGGCACATGGAAGGTGAAATCCAGCGTCGCCGGCTGGTTCTCCATCGTAACCACATCCTGCTCGAACAGCATCCGGTCGAGACCCTTCGCATACACCGAAATGTGTGGCGCGCGGCCCTTGGGTGGCTTCAAGCCGCTGACTTTGATCCGCATGCGATAGTCACCCGAGACCGGGAAATCCGTGCCAATATCCAGCCCGTCGTGAGGCCAAAGTTCCACGCGAGCCTGATCGGCTAGGCCCAGTTTCGTCGCCTTCTCGCGCTGCCCATGATAGCGGAGGTCCCAGACATTCCGATGCTTGGAAAACTTTTCGGGCGCGGCCGTCGGCAGAGCTTCGTTCAACACCGCCTCTGCGGCCGCGAAGTATTTCTCCACATGCGCCGGCGATACCGAGAGCACCGAACCAATCCGCTCGAAGCCCTGCCAGTTCGCCTCCTCCGGCAGCCCGGTTGGGTCGGTTACATCGAAATTTACCCCGAGCAAATCTTGAATTGTGTTCGCGTATTCCTCGCGGGTCAACATGTGGAAGGTAACCCGCTCGCGCTTCGCCAGTCGCGCTGCTTCGCCTTCCTTGAGTTGACCAGCAATCCACTCGGCCACGCGAGCCGCTTCCTCAGGCTTGGGTCGAGGCTCGTCTTCCGGTGGCATCTCGCGGGTGCTAATTCGCTCCAGCACATCTGCCCAATGCGAGGCGGCAAGCGGTGCTGAGAAATCCCGTGCCAATGTGTCTAGTCGGAGGTTTCCTTTTTGCTTTTTCTCGTCATGGCAACGGAGACAATGTGTCTCGATGAATGGCAGTGCCGCCTTGTCAAAGCTGTTCACGACATCCCCCCATGAACTGCCCCCCGAAAGCAGAACCAATCCGATCCAAATTGCGATCGAGACTACGCTTTGTCGTTTAACAGTCATTCAATCCCAAAAGTGCGACCGTTTCCCTACGGGCAAACTTGCTACATCGTGACAACCCTGATGAAGAAGAGACTCTAAATGGATGGCGTGTAGCAAGGATATTTTGGGTGAGATGTGGGGTGCTTTCATAGCTAGTAAGTAAGCGTTGGCGTTCAAATTCCTCTGAGCATTCGTTACCAGCATAGACCCTTTTGCGGTTGCTCAAACGCTTACTCTCCACCAAGGTTGGATTGATGTTGAAAGATAAAAAAGTGAAGCAAAAAAGTTCGCTTTCGTTAAAACTGTTGCCTTGGTCGATTTGGATTTTTCTCGCGTTGGATCTCCTGTTTTTCGGATGGCTGTTTCATCGCGGGACCTTTACCCGAAGTCCGGTGGGGGTAATCGTGACGAATTCTCCTGCAGTATACGAAGTGGTGAGCCCACTGGTGAGCTCGAATCAACCCACTACCTCTAATACAACGCCGGAGGATGCTCGGTTAAACTTGATCAAGGAAGGCACCGACCTCCTCACTGCTGGGAAGAATGCGGCGGCGGCGGCAAAATATGCCGAAGCCCTCAAACTCAACTCGGACGACGAGGACGCACATTTTAATCTCGGAATTGCCTTAGCCCGCAGTGGTCAGGTAGCCGAAGCAAAAAAGCACTACGAGAAGGCACTTGAAATCGTTCCCGATTATGCTGAGGTCCATAATAACCTCGGCAATCTGTTGCTCGCCGAAGGTAAAATCGAGGAGGCCATCACGCATTTCCAACATGTCATCTCAACTCATCCCGACAATGCTAATGCGCAAAACAATTTCGGATCAGCGTTGGCTCGGCAGGGAAAGATTTCAGAAGCAGTGCTTCGGTTTTCAAAAGCCATCGAGCTTCAACGGGATCACCTCAACGCACGAGTTAATTTGGCTAACGCCTACATCGCGCAGAATCGTCACGTGGAAGCAGTTCGAGAGCTTAAAACCGTTTTGAGAATCAACCCTGCCTACCAACCTGCGTTGCAAGCGATGGCGCGGGCAACCGTCAAATCTGGTCGTTAATCACCCGTTTCGACAGTCCCATTCGGATGCAGAACAACACTGCGGGACTGAATTGGGATTTCGTATTTGCGCCGGTTCCCTCCACTCGGCCATTGGACTTCTACAGCCCGAATCTGGTCTGCACCCCCCAGAATTAGGACTGGGCTGTCCGCGCTGAGGAATCCGCTTCCCGTACGGATTTCTTGCGCTGGGCCTGGGGTGGCACTGAACCAAGGTCGCACCCAAGCTCCAATCCCATGCGGGTTGTCCCCTGATCCCGAAAGCCTCACTCGTAGGCCCGGCTTCGCACCAAGGTTATGCCAAAGTGTCGTCGCTCCCGCATGTTGGGTCACGGCGAGATCCAATCGTCCGTCGTGGTCGTAATCACTTGCCGCTGCGCTACGTTGTTCTCCATAAATCTTGATTCCACTGGTTGCACCATCCACCGGCGTAAACTGGCCCTGACCATTACCACGGAACCATTGTCCACGACCTGCATCATTTCGGGAGGCTTGGCTGTGACCTGCAAAAAAATTCTGAGCGACGAATATATCTGAAAATCCATCGCCATCAAAATCACCTGTCGTAAGGCCGAAAGCGGGAGCCAGTTGGGCCTCGGTCGGCAGCGGTTTGGCTTCAAAATGATCCCCT
>WBXJ01000181.1 GCA_008933045.1 Verrucomicrobiota bacterium | reverse complement strand
GAGGAGTGCGAATGCAATGGAGAATTGGAACGGTTGTCAGACTTGTTCCAGAGCGAGATCGGCTAACGAAAAAACAAGAACCACACGATTACTAGCATCGGTAACATAATGGGAATGGTGTATTTAAAAACGTAACCCAAGAACGATGGGGTAGAGATTTTTGCCTGATCCGCGATGGCCTTCACCATAAAATTGGGAGCGTTGCCGATGTAAGTATTAGCCCCAAAAAAGACTGATCCCACACTGAGAGCGAGTAGGTAGGTTGCGTAGGTGGGATTACCAAGTAAATAGGCCATCCTGATGTGTTCTGCATCGACGGTCCCCGAAGCGAGCAACGAGCTGTGATATTTTTGCAGCGCAGCAAAGGTATTACGAATTTCTTCGGCCTGAGGACCTGTGATGGAAGCAAGTGTTGAGCCGTGGGTCCGGACTAGGTGTTGCACCTGATTCACTGTGTCGGCATCAACGAAAATGCTCAACATAGCAGTGAGAAAACTGTAATAAGTCGGAGCATTATCCAGCGCGCTCGAGAGGAATCCACTCGACCAGAAGAAAAAGCCTGGCGAGGCCATCCCTAATGATTTGGCATGGACTTGCAGTAAATCGAGTGCCGGCAACATCGTGCTAAAAATGCCAACAAAAAGAATCGCAACCTCCTTGATCGGTGCAAAGGAAAACTCATTGGATTGGTGAACCTGTTTTTTTGTTGTGAACCAGGAACCCACAGCAGCCGTTATCATCAAGCTCTCTCGAACGAATGGCGGGTTGTTGATGAACACCGACCCGAGAATCATGCCGAGAAAAACAAGGTTCGTGGCCCCTTCAAACCGCCATGTTTCAGGTGCATTAGGCGGATGGGTGTGAAGGATTCCTAGAGTCCGACGGTAATGCCAACGATCAACGAGGTAGAATAAGCTCAATAAAAAACCGATACCCACTCCCCAAATAGGCAGAATGTTTTTGGTGATCCACCAAAAAGGGACTCCTTTGAGGTAACCCAGAAAAAGTGGAGGATCACCAATGGGCGTGAGGCAGCCCCCGACGTTTGAGATGATAAAAATGAAAAACACGACATGAAAAGGCGCGTTGCGTCCTCGGTTCATTTGAATCCAAGGGCGAATCAATAACATGGAAGCACCCGTCGTCCCGATCACGTTCGCTACAATCGCACCGACAAGCAAAAAGAGAACATTCATCCCCGGGCTGGACTCACCCTTAACTCCGATATGAATTCCACCCGAGACAACAAAAAGCGATCCGATCAAACAAATAAAACTGATGTATTCATGCGCAACGTGAAGGATGGGGGCAGAAGAGCGGAGAATAACAAGGTAGTAGGCCAAAACCAGTGCCGCTAACCCAATCGCCACTCGTGCATAATTCCTGTGCCACCATCTTCCAACAAAAAGAGGTGCCAATGCAATCAAACCCAACAGCACCCCAAACGGGAGTAACATCCAAGGACTGGGCAATGTTTGGGAGGGATCCATCCACAGGAGTGTAGGAATGGAGCACGCAAAGGGTCAAATAAAATGGGACGCGTGCTGGAACCACTGGCGGTTCGGATCACCGTCTGTTGGCATCAATGATTCGGTAGAACCGAATTGGAGCAGGCGGGTTCGATAGGTCTGAGATGGCAACGATGTCGGAACTGGCCGTCATAAAATCAGGCAGGCGGATCCAGTTCGTGGAGTTGAGGGTATCTTTGTATTCAAGTGCGTAGGTCGCCCCTTTGATAGCTTTTGCACTAACCAAGGGATATCCCCCGAGCATGGAAACCGTGCGAGCCAGTTCGGTGACACGGAATAGCCGCGCCGGAGTTGGAGCCAAGGCAGTCAGGGTGATTTGGGCCTTGGGCGCGTCCAGAATTGCTGTTTGCCGAGTCCACTTTTTAGGGTCGGTCGGGTCAGCAAACTCCAGCGCATAGTTACGATGCGGAATCACGTTCACGAGCAATTGAAATGTGTCAGGGCCTGAGGCGGTGATCTGGGTGATCCGAGGGGTGGAGTCTGGAGCATAGGTTGCGACGATTGTGGCAGCAAAATTGTCATCCAACCCCCGCGTTTGATAGGGGAGCCATGGACCTTTTTCAATTTTCAACCAATAATCGCCGTAGCTTTGGCCTATCGTGACGGGGTTAAAATAAAGCAACCCAGCCTGATCGTTGTTCGACATGCTGAGACCTAGAAACTCAATGGTCCACGTGAAACGGTCAGGAACAACAACCTTAAGGCCGACCATCTCGCGCGTGTGGAATCCAGGATTCAAAGGAAAGTATCCGCTCTCATAAAGCAACGTCCCAGGTGCCGTGTAGTAAGGACTCAGGACGTTACCGTCGTTGGCGTAAAATCGGATGCGGGCTCGCTCATCCCCTTGAGGAGTAAATTTGCCCGTGTATTGGAACGAAAAATCTGTAATCAACCGAGCTGAACCTTCGAGAGTCACTTCATCCCCGTATTCGCCGAATTGAGGGCGGTAGTAGCCAAGGTAAGCTTTCGAGTTTTCAAAGACCACTTGTTGAGCCTCCATGGGAAGGCAATTCCCACCAAACAAACTCACCCAAAACGCTGACAAGAGAGAATGTTTTTGGATCCAAGAAATCATAGATAAATCGGTCGTTAGATTGCTTTAACTGTAGTGTTGTGGGAGAGTCACAACCAGCAAAAAATGACCTCAACGGAGTTTCCATAAGCTTGGGTGAATGACGAATATCAACGCGGGGGATTGATTAAACTGTTTTTGTCTCTGAAGTTTATTTCATGGTTGGTGTTGCTCAGCATCACCGCTCGGGCTGAGTGGCAAACGATCCCTAGTGGGCGTTGGAAGCCCGCAAACGTCCCAACCGGTAATTCGCAAGGATTTCATCGATTATTGCCGGAAGTCACCGGCGTGAGGTTCACCAACGTGCTGAGTGACGAGGTAGCGGGTCAGAACCAGATTCGGCTTAATGGTTCCGGCGTGGCCTTGGGCGATGTCGATGGAGACGGCAAAGTTGATATTTACCTTTGTCGATTGGAAGGGCCGAACGCGCTTTACCGAAACTTGGGGCAATGGAAATTTGAGGAGGTGACCGAACCGGCTGGGGTTGCCTGCAACTACCAGTTTTCGACGGGGGCCACTTTCGCGGACGTCGATGGCGATGGTGATCTAGATTTATTGGTGAATTCCATCGGTGGTGGAACACGGTTATTTCTTAACAACGGAACCGGAAAATTCACCGAGGACACAAACTCAGGTTTGATCCGCCGTTTTGGTGCGATGTCGATGGCTTTAGCGGATATTGATGGTGATGGTGATCTTGATCTCTATGTTGCTAACTACCGAGTTTCCACGATTCGAAGTACGGGTTTGGCATTACTGAACACCGCTGGCGTTCGTAGCATCCGTCCTGAGGATCGCGAGCAATTAGAGATGACGGCAGAGGGGCGAATTCTGGAGCGAGGTGAACCGGATATTCTTTACCTCAACAATGGGCACGGGAAGTTTGCTGCCCAATCTTGGACCGAAGGCAGGTTTCTCGATGAGGAGGGTCTAGTTCTCTCCGTGGCTCCTTACGATTGGGGATTATCCGTGGCCTTCCGTGATATCAATCAGGACGGTTTTCCGGACTTGTATGTTTGTAATGATTTTCACACTCCGGATCGTTTATGGCTGAATGATGGGAAAGGAAGCTTTCGAGCCATCGCGCGTACCGCGTTGCGGAATACCAGCACGTTTTCGATGGGGATAGATTTTGCCGATATAAATCGGGACAGGTGGGATGATTTTATCGTTCTCGACATGCTTTCATCGAGTCATCGACGGCGCATGATGCAAAACAATGGTAAGGAACCTCAGGAATCCTCGTGGGGATTGAGCACGAATAGACCTCAGTTTGATCGCAATGTGCTTCAATTGAATCGAGGGGATGGCACCTATGCGGAGACGGCTTACTATGCAGGTGTGTGGGCGACGGGTTGGGCGTGGGCACCTGTGTTCCTTGATGTGGATCTGGATGGGTTCGAGGATCTACTGGTGACCACGGGCAATCAATTCGACACACAAGATATGGATGCTGAGGCTCGCATCCTGGCACAAGGCCCCTGGCCAAAAGAACGTCTTGCAAAAAAGCTGCTTCAGTTTCCACCTCTCGCCAGCCGGAATGTAGCATTCAAGAATCTCGGGGATGGACGGTTTTCGGATACCAGTGCGGCTTGGAACTGGAACACCGATGGAGTTTCTCAAGGTGTGGCCTTGGCAGACCTCGACAACGATGGGGATCTCGATGTGGTCGTGAATCGTTTGAATGACGCCGTCGGCCTGTTTCGAAACGAGGCTACTGCCGGGCGTATCTCGGTAACTCTCAAGGGTGTGGGAAATAATACCCAAGGCATCGGGGCCCGTATTCGGTTGGTCGCTGGCGATTTTGTCCAGGAGCAGGAGATGATGGCCGGAGGGCGGTATCTTTCCAGTGATGCGTCGATGCGTGTTTTTGCAACTCGATCGCCGCCAATGAATATTGAAGTGCGTTGGCCGAACGGTCGCTGGACCGAAGTGATTTCTGTGAGCTCTAACCGAGTTTATGAACTGAATGAAAACGCATCGGTTGTGCAGACCCAGAAGCCGCGAGAACCACAGTCCGCCAAACCTGAGTCCCCCATTTTTGTGGATGCTTCAGATCGACTTCGAGATCGCCATGTCACCCCCTATTTCAATGAATTGGAACGCCAGCCGCTTTTATCTCGGCACCTCGCGCAAGAAGGCCCATCCGTGAGTTGGGTCGATTTCGACGGAGACGGTTGGGACGATCTGCTTCTGGGTGGAGCATTGGGAGGCAGCCTCACGGTTTATAGTAACAAAAAGGGTTCTGAGTTTAAACTATTGCCGATGCCCGCTGGCGAGTTGGGCCTTCGTGACTTGGGGACGGTGCTCGGAGGAGGCACGCGAGGTCAAAAAGCCCAAATTTGGGCGAGTGCCTCGAGTTATCGAGATCACAGTGCTCAAGGCCCACGGTTGGTTGGAGGCAATGCAGATGCGACTATGACGATGCGCATCCACCAAGTGGATCCTTCTTCGACATCTACCCTCGCGATGGCTGACATGGATGGCGATGGGGTTTTAGACTTGTTCGCAGGGGGGAGGGTGATTCCTGGACGCTATCCCGAGCCGGCTAGTTCCCATCTTTACCACCGCGTCGGCCAGCAGTGGGTAGTGTCCGAACCTCATGAAGTAATTTTCAAGGAAATCGGGCTTGTGACTAGTGCGGTTTGGACGGATCTGAATGCCGATGGTTGGCCGGATCTAGTTCTCGCGTGCGAATGGGGACCTCTGAAAGTTCTCATGAATCAGCAAGGTCGATTGAAAGACCAGACCGAGGCTTGGGGGTTAACGAATCACACGGGCTTGTGGATGGCGGTGGCGTCGGCAGATTTTGACGGCGATGGACGGATGGATCTCGTGGCAGCCAACACCGGACTAAATACCGAATACCAAGCCTCCGCTGAGCATCCCCTTCGCCTTTATTACGGTAACCTAGGCGGTGACGGTCGTCTCCTAACCGTTGAGTCTGAATGGGACGAGGAGCGTGGACTAGAGGTCCCTCGACGCGACCTCAATGCCCTAGCGGCGGCATGGCCAGAGCTGCGAGAACGTTACACATCGCATCAAGCATTTGGAGAGGCTTCGATGAAGGATCTATTGGCTCCAGTAAGTGGCGTTGTACGGGTGGTGGAAGCCAAGACTCTGCTCAGTCTCGTATTACTCAACAGAGGGGATCATTTTGAAGCCAAACCGCTGCCGACCGAGGCCCAACTGGCTCCCGCTTTCGGCCTTACGACAGGTGATTTTGATGGCGATGGATTTTCAGATATATTCGTCGCTCAGAATTTTTT
>WBXJ01000180.1 GCA_008933045.1 Verrucomicrobiota bacterium | reverse complement strand
GGTTGTCCTCAGGACTTTACTCAATTGCTTTCTCTTGACCAGAGGAATTCGAAGAAAAAGAAAAGTTTTTTTGTATACTCTCTTCACACTCGAAATCTGCAACGATTCTTCACTGCTGTGGCCTACAAATTTTGCGTTGTGTGAAGCGCGAAGGTTCGTAACGTTCCTCCGACATGGCGAGTGATATTCAACTCACACCGATGATGGCGCAGTATCAGCGAATCAAGCGCGATCTGCCCGCAGGTGCGTTACTCTTCTTTCGTTTGGGAGATTTTTACGAAATGTTTTTTGAGGATGCGCAGGTCGCAGCTCCCATCCTCAACGTCGCTTTGACCAAGCGGGGCGCGGTTCCGATGTGTGGTATCCCCTTTCATGCGGCCAACGGTTACATCGCACGCATTCTCAAATCAGGACGCAAAGTCGCGATCTGCGATCAGGTCGAAGAAGCACGCCCAGGCCAACTCGTCAAACGCGAAGTCACCCAGATTCTCAGCCCGGGTACACATTTCGATGATCGGTTACTCACGGCGGAGCGAAATAATTTCGTCGCCGGAATTTTTGGTTCCGGAAAAATCTTCGGTCTCGCCGTTGTGGATTTAACAACCGGCGATTTCAAAGTCACGGAAGTGACTGGCGATCTCGCACTGACGACAGAGTTGGAGCGGCTTCGACCTGTAGAAATTATTTTTCCCGACGATCAACGACCGTTGCAGGAACTACTCCGTCGCACTTTTCCCATCGCCAGCAGCCATGAAGGTTGGGTGTTCGCTTTGGAGACTTCGCTCTATGCGCTGCGAGATCATTTCAAGGTCGCCTCGTTGGATGGTTTTGGGTTACGTGATCGTCCCTCTGCCATCGGTGCGGCGGGCGGCTTGCTCCATTATATCGGCCAACACTTGCGCCGTGACCTTTCCCATCTCACTCGCCTTAATTATTATCAGGCCACCGATTACCTCGTGCTGGATAGCACCACCTTGCGCACATTGGAAGTGCTCGAGCCTCAACAAGAATCCTCGGCCCGCACCGCGTCGCTTTACGGCGCCTTGAACCGCACCGCGACTCCCATGGGCGCACGCCGATTGCGCGATTGGTTAACTCAACCTCTCGCTTCGGTTGCAGCAATTCATCAACGCCAATCAGCCGTCCAACAATGGCTTGATCATCCCGAAATCCTTGAACCTTTCCGCGTGCATCTTGCCGAGGTCCGCGATCTTGAGCGCACCCTCAGTCGGCTCAGTATGGGTAGTGGCAACGCCCGCGATTTACAATCCCTCCGGATCGCGTTGCAGACGGTGCCCCCCGTCCGAACTCTACTCGCCCCACTCAGCTCTCCATCCACTCTGCGTCTGCCAAACTTTGTGCAGGAAGATTTCATCCCTGCACCGCAACCGACTTTTGTCCCAGAGATCGATCTTACCCAACAACTGACCCAAGAGCTTGCCGAACTCCCAACACTTGTCGATCTCCTCACCCGAGCGATTGTGGACGAACCGCCGCTCGCATTAAAAGACGGCGGAATGATTCGCGATGGTTTCAATCCAGACCTCGATGAACTCCGTCAAGCCACTCGCGGAGGCAAGGATTGGATCGCACAGTTACAACAAAAAGAAATTGAGACCACCGGAATCGCGTCGCTCAAGATCCGTTTCAACTCCGTGTTCGGCTACTACATTGAGATTACAAAATCCAACCTCGATAAAGTTCCGCCGCATTATATTCGCAAACAAACCGTCGCAAACGGTGAACGCTACATCACGCCCGAGCTGAAAGACATGGAAGGCAAAATCCTCGGAGCCGAGGAGCGCACCACCAAGCTCGAATACGAACTCTTCCAACAACTCCGCGAATCCATCATCGCACACCTCTCCGAAATTCAACGCACCGCTTCCGCCCTCGCACAACTCGATGTCCTCGCCGGTTTCGCAGAAGTCGCTCGCCTTTACCAATACACCCGTCCCATCGTTCGCGACGAAGGTCTGATCCTCATCGAAAACGGGCGTCACCCCGTTCTTGACCAAGCCGTGACCGATGAACGCTTCGTCCCCAACGACACTCGACTCGACAACCACCAAGAACAAATCGCTCTCATCACAGGACCCAACATGGCGGGCAAGAGCACCTACATCCGTCAAGTAGCCCTCCTGACGCTCCTAGCCCACACAGGATCCTTCATCCCTGCTCACACCGCCCGCATCGATCTAGTCGATCGTATCTTCACCCGCATCGGTGCCAGCGACGACCTCTGGCGTGGTCAATCCACATTCATGGTAGAAATGAGCGAAACCGCTAACATCCTCAACAACGCCACCCGCCGCAGCCTCATCATCCTTGATGAAATCGGTCGCGGCACCAGCACCTTTGACGGCCTCAGCCTTGCGTGGTCCATCCTCGAATTTCTCCACAATCAAGTCGGTGCAAAAACCCTTTTCGCAACTCACTACCACGAACTCACCGAGCTTTCCGCGCGTCTCACACGAATCAAAAACTACAACGTGGCCGTCCGCGAATGGAACGAACAAATCATCTTCCTACGCAAAATCGTCCTAGGCGGGACCGATAAAAGCTACGGCATCCAAGTCGCACGACTCGCAGGCGTGCCAAAAACTGTTATCGAACGCGCCAAAGAAATCCTCTCCAACCTTGAAGCCTCCGAACTTACCCCCGAAGGCAAACCCCGCAGCACGCCACGCCACCGCGCCGAACGCACACAACTCCAAGCCCTCCCCGCCCCCCCGCAACTAGACCTCTTCCAATAATCCCTGCCCCGCCCTTCACATTCTCAAAAAACGTTGCGTGCCCCGCCCCGCTCCGCCATGCTAACACCTCATAGTTGGAGAGATGGCTGAGTGGTTTAAGGCGCACGCCTGGAAAGCGTGATTACCGAAAGGTAACGGGGGTTCGAATCCCCCTCTCTCCTCCAGTTCTTTAAGTTGCTTAAAATCAACAACTTAAGAAAACGTGGCAACCGAAAACCTGCTTCCTATAACGGTTTTCTATAACACAACCCAGCGTATCTCCCCTTGTTCAAGCCTGTTTGCTGATGAGTTAGGAAAGCCGTCAAGCCCCACCCCTAGGGAATTCTATTGAAAAGATTCTAAAGGATAGGTGTCCAAAGCGCAGATCGCTCCTTCCCTGTATGCAGTTCTCAAAAACGATTTAGCGGAATTTGCATGTGGGACGATAAAAGCGTTTTCCTTTGACTCTCTTCCAAGCGATTTGACAAGCCTCGCCACTTTGCCGATTCTGTCGCCATGAAATTTTTCCCTGCTTCCTCGGTCGTCACCGGGTTGGCGCTTTCAGTAACTCTTCTCAACGCGGCCGACCCGGTGTGGCCCAAACTCCCCGAACGCGACGGTGCGGTAATGATCCCCGCGCAAGAGTGGCCGTTGCGTCCTGGGCCACGCCAGGTGCGGGTGCTTATTCATTACCCGGACGGGACGCGCTCCAGTATCGGATCGCGCACGGGCATTTTTCTGACGCTGCACAACTGGGGCGGCAACGACTGCGATGGGACCGCGAGTCCACAAGCGCTGGCGAGGGAGTTCAACGTCATCGCGCTCTGCGTGAATTATCTTCAGAGTGGGCCCGAAGATTCCATCAAAGGACCGGAGCCATACGACTTTGGCTGGCTGCAAGGGCTGGATGCCTTGCGCGCGGTGTGGCTTGTCTTCCACGAACTTGATTCATCGAAACAACCGTTTGGCCGGGGGCGACTCTTTGCCACCGGCGGCTCGGGTGGCGGCAATGTGACGCTGATGGCGAACAAGCTCGCGCCGCGCACCTTCGCCTGTGTTGTGGACATGTGTGGCATGAAGAAACTCAGCGACGCGCTGGCCTACAACCTGCCCGCCGCCAACAGTCTCAACGCGCGTTGGAGTCGCGACACGGCCAGTCCAAACTTCCTCTCACCGGGGGCGCAGGAAATCCGCTTCGTTGGCCACCCCGCACACCTCGCCGAGATGAAGCGTCTTGGCACCACCACGAAGATCGTTTCGGTCCACGGTGTCGACGACACGACCTGCCGGAGCGACGGCGAGGAAATGGTTGCGAACCTGCGGCGCGCCGGACTGGACATCGTGCCAGTCTGGGTGACGAAGGAAATGGTGGATGGCAAGGTGTTCACCACCACCGGTCACGCTCTCGGCAATCGCACGCTCATCCCGCAACACGTGGCTGGCAAGTGGGTGCGTTGCGATGGCCCCGAGGCGCTGGAGCGCAAGACCGCCACCGACTTCGAGCGCCGCGAGGAAGTGCGCTACGTCACGAGTGACGGGGCGTACGTGATTTCTTACGCGGAGGGTTTCCCGGTCGGTCGCTTTGAAGCTCGGCCGAAGTGATGGTTGCAGGGGGTTCGTTTTCAATGATTGACGCCCTACCCGCCCCGATTAGCGGGGCACGCGAGGACGCCAAGCCTCTTGGCGATTGTTCATCGGCGGGGTGAAGTACCCTCGTTACCTTGGTCGATTTCTATTTTCAACGGAGGCGCACTCACCGGAGTACCGTGGGCGTTGGTAGCGGGTGAAGGTCTTGTGAAAGACTAGGGCAACATCCCCCTTGGGGCCCTTTCGGTTTTTATCAATTCCAGCAGGGGAATCTCAAGCTTCTTTGCCATCGCCTTCAGTCCTTTCGAGATTCTTCCCACTTCATCGGTTCGATTCTCAGGGCCCCCACCCCCGTCAATCAACTGTATGTAGTCAACGATGATTCACTTAATTTAATTTATTGGTCTTGACTGTGGCGTTGGGATTTGTTAAACCAAAACATATCTTCACTTACGGTCAAGCACGAATTGCTGCCCATTGAAGCATTCAACGACTCAAAATGTATGAAACTCAAGAATGATTTTTCCCCATCAATTGAGCTTACCAAAAAATCACTGCGTCCCCTGTCAGGATTTACTTTAATTGAATTACTGGTCGTCATCGCAATCATCGCGATTCTTGCGGGAATGCTGCTTCCAGCCCTTGGTAAAGCAAAACAAAAAGCGCAAGGCATTCAATGTATGTCGAACCATCGACAATTGACGATGGCTTGGCGCATGTATGCCGAAGACAACAGCGATCGTTTGGTGTATGCCAGCCATTCCGGAACGGCGACGGATCCAAACAATGCCTATGCTTGGACCCAAACCGAATTAAGCTTCGGCCCTGATCCTAAAAATTGGGATGTGAATGCGGATATTACCCGCCGCCCCCTTTGGCCCTACAACAAAAGCCCGGGGATCTATCGTTGCCCGAGCGATCACAGTTACGTTTTGGTGAATGGCGAGCGCAAGCCACGGGTTCGCACCATGTCGATGAATTTCTTCCTCGGCGGTTTCGGAGGCGGCACGGGCGGTATTTCCTTCGCCGCACCTTACAACCTCTATTTCAAGTTGTCAGAACTTGCCAACCAGAAAATCTCCCCAGGGCCGTCTGAAACTTGGGTGTTCCTCGACCAGCGAGAAGACACCATCAATTGGGGCAATTTTATGACTCACATGGACGGGTTTGAACCCAATAACCCGGCTATTTATAAGTTCACGATGGATATGCCTGGTTCTTACCATAATAGAGCGTGTGGTTTTTCGTATGCGGACGGCCATTCCGAAATCAAGAAGTGGATTGATCCACGCACAACGCCACCTTTGAAGCTGCAAACCGAAGCTCGCACCTCTGACACTATCTCCCCGCGTAACAAAGACGTGGGATGGCTCCAGATGCGCACAACCCGCCCAAAGAATTGGGGTAAATAAACTTTAAATTTATAAGAATATCCTGCAGGAAGCGAAATTGTGCGTTTTCTCTTGAATTCTTGATTTCGATGCGGTAAAAAGTCCATGTTCCACCAATGTAATTAAAAACAAAACCCATGTATGAAAATGCCTAAACCAGCCCGATTCAGTATCGTCGTGGCCTTGTTGACGCTTTTAGCAGGTGCTAATGTCAGTAGGGCAGAT
>WBXJ01000179.1 GCA_008933045.1 Verrucomicrobiota bacterium | reverse complement strand
GCCCGTCATCGGGTCCACCACACGGTAGCCGATACCCGACCAGTAATTGGTTCTGCGCGTTTGCAAAAACAAGTCATTCAGCGCATTCGTGTGCAATGATTTCGTATCCGTCCGGTTCGTATAAACGATGGGGATTTGTGACAGGGCCAGATAGAAATTGGTCTCGCGGCGCATGTTCGTCGGCACCACTTGTTCCAGTTCGCGAGTCACCAACTCGAGAATCGAACGGCCCTTTTCCAAGATATCATTTTGAGTCTCATTCCGCCGCAGTGCTTTTTGTGTCTGATTGAAAACAGCGGCGAGTGTGAAGATGATCACGCCCATCAGGGACACTGCCAACATCAGCTCCGTCACGGTAAACCCGCCTCTCGTTCGGGGTGATGGAATGTTAAAGTCCCGGCGCATTGGCGTATTGGTTAAGCTGAAAGAAATAAGCGGGAAGATTGACCATTGGGTAATTAGTGCGCGTCACCTGCCCTGCCACCATTGTTGAAAGCACCTTGTGATTCCGGCCCACGGTCCAGTTGTTGAGTCCTTTTTCGAACACCGGCCAACGCACGGTCAGTCTGAGGTCATGCAGGTTTGCTTCAATTCCGCTGCTGTAAGTTTGCCAGCCCGCACTAAAATCGTCAAAGTTCAACGGAACAACTGGCACGACTTCGGACTCCAGCTCGAACCGAAACGCGATGTCATAGTCGCGTGTGGTTTTCTCGGCGGCAGAACCACTGATCCCTCGAACCCTTGCCGTCACTCGATTCACCAATTCTGGCATCCCAATTCCACCGGGGTACTTGGGGGTTCCTAGGATCCCGATGATTTGCTCCGCATCGAGATTGGTGTAGGAGAGATCCGACACCATTTTCCCCTTCAAACTCTGCACCACCCTGACTTCCTCAACGTAATTGGTCAGGTCCTGTAGACCCCTGGCTCCGTTGCGAATCGCGTCCAGAAAATAAAGGCCGTCCACCTTCATCTGCGTATCTTCACGGTTATCTTTTTGGACCGACATCCCCGTCGGAAGCACGCCGAGAATCGCCACCAGCGCGAAGGCCACAATCGCTAGGCTGATCGCGATTTCCACCATCGTGAACCCCGCCTCGGCTGCGTGCCTAGCGACGTGTTTTGTGCGAAAAAGCCTCATAACCGCACCACCCTTCCACGCCCTGTCGTCGAGTCGATTTGGATCACCGGATTGTTGGTGGTATTATTCTTGGGCGTTTCGATGACCTCCGCAGGCGCGATATCATACAGGCCCTGCGCATTTTTTGCGGGTAGGACAGTGCCCTTCACCAAATGGATAAACTCATCACCTCGATTGGCAGTCACTCCCGACGGCTTGATCAACCTGCCTTCGTAATCGAAACCCACAAATGCCATCGACACCCGAGGCCCCGTCTCAGTCGGGAATCGAATGTTAGCCGGAGTAAAACCGAACGGCCGATTGGTCAACGTCGCTTGTTGCCACAGATTCGGAGTGCGAAGACTTAAATTGTCGAATTCGTTGGTCGAGATAAAGACGCCCTCGGGCAAGTTGCGCCAGGGGGTCAGATACCGTTCTCGGGGCGCCCCGGGTTGATCCCCTAACTGACGTTTAGAATACAAGGCATAGCTCGTGTATTGGCTGTTTAACAAGCGGCGAGCGATGTTTTTATCGGCTTGCGTGACAAGCGTCGGCCACGAGGTCGTCAAGGCTTCCGGCCCGACAAAAAGGACGTAGACATCCGACCGTTGGTTCATGGCCGTTTGCCGAGCCAAGGCCAGATCATCCTTCAACTGGCTTGCGGCCGCCGAGAGCGCGTTGGAGCTCCCAAACCCCTTGAGCGCAGGCAGCCCAATCCCCGCCAGAACCCCGATGATCGCCACCACCACCAACAATTCGATCAAGGTAAACGCCCGCACTGAAGCTCCCAAAACTGCCCGATCCCCCCAAGTGGATCCATCGGGAAGAGACGCTTTCCGGCGTTGAAACCCTGCACAATACATAAAACCTATTTCCAATTCGTGATGTTGTCCTTATTGACACCCGCATTGCTCGCCACATTATCGTCGGCAGCTCCGTCAGGCCCCAATGACCACACCATCACCGGCGTCCGTGACTCCCAGGAACTCGGGGAATTCGGATCTGCCAAAAACAACCCGTTGTAGCCCTTTGATCCGCCTGTGACTCCAGGTTGAGTATTGCTCACCGCATCCTTACCATAGAACGCATCGCGGCAGGATTCGTTGAAATCTTGATCCAGCGTCACAATATACGGTGCGCCCCAAGGATCTCGATACACGCCATCCGGCCCGACCCCGGGGGCGTTGACCATATCGGTAAACTTAGCCGTCAAATAGGGCGTGCCTTGAGGATTCTCCGGGTTCCCCTTCTGTTTGCCGTTCCAACTTTTGATGTCCATGAGAATCGCCATCAGTTGAGAATTATTCGCTTGGGCAAGTGACGCATTGGAGCCACTCGCCACCTCAGTCGCAACCCCCGTCCGCTTATTGACATACGCGTTGGGATTGCCCCCTGTGCTGAGTCCAAACGTCCCGTAAGTAAAATCGGGCGAAGCGGCGGAAACTCCCGTCGTCCGAATGACGCGCGTCGTCGGCCACCGGCTGTTATCCTGTCGATACTGCGAGATCGCCGTCGCGATCCCGCTGACCTCCGTATTTGCCTTGGCGATATAGGCTTTCTGCTTCGCTTTGCCCAGGGCGGGCATCAGCATCCCCGCCAACACGCCAATAATGGCGATCACCACCAATAGCTCGATTAAAGTAAACCCGTGTTTGCCTCGGGCAGAGCCTCGCATTTGCGTCCTGTGCTTCATGTTCTTTTGGGTCAGTGTTTTAGGAAAAGAGAGATTATTTTTAGGGCTAGTCTTTCCAGTTCCCTACCAGATTCGTTTTACCACCTGCGAGATACTCCGCCCACAGGTCGAACCCATTCGGGTTATGTCGGTTCGTGCTCGAGGAATCATAATGCCATGGGTTGATCGAGTTCGGAACCTTTTGCTTCTTTTCGTTCACCGCATCGATCATCTTCGGCCCCGGTACCGGCACCACCAGCAGATCCAAATCCACATCCGGCTTACTCGCCAACCAGACTTCCTTCGATTGCGACCCTTTGAACGTGAACGATCGAAACGGCACATCCTTTCGATCTCGTCCAGAATTAGCAATTGTCGATGCCCCAAAATAGCCGAGATCCAGCACTGAAACTGATTCCGAATGATTCAACGTCGTGAACGTCTTCTTAGCACCATCGAACGTCGCACCCGAAAGCTCATAAAACAACGTGTTCTGCGCCGTCCTTGCCCACTCCTGTTCCGCAGGCGAACCCGCATAATCCGTCCGCGAATTGTCCGGCGGATAAAAACCCGTCTGCAACTTATAACTCTCAATGCCAGCTACCAAATTCTGTAACTCCGCATTCACCCTCATATCCCGCATTTTGCGCGAAGCCAACCCCGACATCCCCACCACCAAACCCGCTAAAACCCCGATGATCGTAATGACCACCAGAAGCTCAATCAGCGTGAACGCTGTTTGTTTCCGAGCAACTCTGTTTTGGTTTCGAGAATTCATCTTCCGTTATCGTTCACGTAACTCCGCTTCCAACCGTTCACCCAACCACTGCTTGATCATACTCTGATAGTTCAGGTACCTCGAACGTGCTAACCGCTTAATCCGTGCCAACATCCGTGGATCCATCCGCAAGGTAATCGTCACCGATTCCGAAGATTGCCCCCCCGCTACCGCCCCCTCCATCAGCCGCACGTCCAAATGACTCTCGCTCCAGAAGGTCGCCTCCGCATCCTCGCTGTCGAAGATCGGCACCTCCTCCCATGACATCACCAAATTCATTCACCACCTACTCACGGAGCCAACGCTTGATCCAACTTTCGTTGATATAAAAACTGTTCCTCCGGCACAAAAAGACGCGCCATAACCACCCTCGATTGCGTTCCATTCGTCCGATACACACTAAAAATTCCCAACCCGCTCGCGCTTCTCCCCAAATTAAAAAACCGTGCCTGGGCCGCAAAACGTGGCGAATCCGGCAACAAACGCACCGCGAACGGATCCTCAAATGACTCCTCGACATCCTGCGGCGTCACCGATCCATCCCACGGCGCGGGCAAATGGGTCCAATCAAAATCCATGATCGAGACAATTGTAGATCAAAACACCCTGCTCTGTATATACACTGTATTTACGCCAGCCGAATCCGCCCTGTCAACTCACTTTCCAAAAATGCCTTCCGTTGAATTCCTGGCGATGCTTACCCGTCTGTTGTTTGTCCCCTTAAACCAAACTTTGACGCCTGCCACGATTCGAGCGATCTCAGCAGACATTTACCTTTATGAAAGCGATCGTTGTCATGGTTCTCGCCTTGGTGCTGCTTCTTAGCCTCCCCGCGACGCTACAAGCAGCGTTGTTATACTCGACCAATGCAAATACCATCACAATCACCGGTAGCAACCCTAAAGCCACCGGCACCTTGGTCATCCCAAGCGCAATCAACGGCCTGCCAGTAACCTCCATTGGCGAATGGGCGTTCGATGCCTGCAGGGGTTTGACGAACGTAACGATCCCCAGCAGCGTCACCTCCATTGGCGAATGGGCGTTCAGCGACTCAGGTTTGACAACCATCATGATCCCCAACAGCGTCACCTCCATCGGCGAAGGGACGTTCTATGGCTGCACCGGTTTGACACGCGTCACGATTCCCAGCAGCGTCCTATTCATCGGCGAATCCGCACTCGCTGATTGCAGTCGGCTCGTGAGCGTCACCGTGGATGTTGCCAACCCCGCCTATAGCAGCAGTGACAATGTTCTTTTCAACAGAAAACAGACCTCGCTCGTCGCTTTTCCCGCAGGAAAAACCGGCGTTTACACCATCCCCAGCAGCGTCACCTCCATCGGCAATTCGGCCTTCTTTGGATGCGGCGGTTTGACAAGCATCACCATCCCCAGCAGCGTCATTTCCATCGGCGATTCGGCCTTCGAGTACTGCAACGCATTGCAGACCCTGACCCTCCCCAGCAGCGTCACCTCCATCGGCTACTATGCGTTCAGTGACTCAGGATTAACCAGCATCACGATTCCCGGGAGCGTCACCTCCATCGCCGATGGGGCGTTCTATGGCTCCGACTTTTTGACAAACGTCACCATCCTCAACGGCGTCACCTCTATCGGCGAATCGGCGTTCGAGTTCTGCAAAGCCTTGGAAAGCGTCACAATCCCCAGCAGCGTCACTTCCATCGCGGACTATGCGTTCTATTCCTGCGGTGCGTTGACGAGGGTTTACTTCACCGGGGATGCGCCCACCATCGGAAGCGATGTCTTCGGGGAGTCTGATAATGTAACGGCTTATTACGCGCAAGGCAAAGTAGGTTGGAGCGAATCATTCGCCGATCGCCCAACCGCCACATGGATCCCTGTCGTGCCCCCTTCGGAACCCACCAACACCCTCTTAGTGCAGGCCGCTTCGGATTCTCTGAACCCAATCTGGACTCCTGTCGCCACCATTAAAATCCCTGATAATGGACTCCAACGGTTCTATCAAATGCGAGCTTCTGTCGTGGAGGTCGCCGTGGATCTGAAGAACCCGATCTGGGTTCCCGTCGCCACGCTGAATCTCACCATCAACCCCCTGCATCAACTCTACCGATTGGTTCCCCAATAAACGGCGAGCGAGTCAGTCGGGGGTCATTGGTGGCCCCCGCTCATTTCGTTCATTTCGTTCGCCTCTCAGCGCGATCGCAGGATGGCCTGCTCCACCCTCCCGCCAAAGCTCCCTCAAAAGGAGCAAAACAAAAACACCGTCGAACAAAAAAAATACAAAAAAACAATTGACACCCGCCACGAGCGGAGCAATCTCAGGTTCAATGAAAGCAACAACACCCATAACCCTCCCCTATTTCCAAACGTCCAGAGGATGGATTCTGCTACTACTACTCGTCCT
>WBXJ01000178.1 GCA_008933045.1 Verrucomicrobiota bacterium | reverse complement strand
AGTATGCTGGGTTCCCGATTACCAGTGTCGCTGTTGGGAATGGCCTTCGGGGTGGGGTGGATAAGTTGATGCTTACCAATGTGGTTTACAACGATTTGAATCCTGCCTCATTCCGTTTTACGAACAGTTTCCCGATTTATACCGTCACGAACGGTGTGAGTGTGGTGCAAACTGTGGAGCGTATCCAGACGCAGCCTGACATTTTGTTCTCGGCGGCTGATCTGGGCACTGACGCGGATGGGTTTACACCGATCACTGTCAGTCGCGGCTCACGATGGATTGATGGCACTGCGCTTAACACCAGCGATCCTAACAAGCAAGTCGGCAGCGGGCCGGGCGAGATCGGGTCCGGTTTGGTGATTAGCTTTAGCAAAATCCTGCCGGTTCATTTGAATATTTTCCCTGGCGATATCACAGAAAACACGGGTGCAAATGGTTCGGGTTTTGGATCGGTCGTGGGCATTTGGGGTTCGTATGATGGCAGCACCAACGCGCCAACCTTATATCCGAAGGACATTACTCTGGAACTTCTGGAGAAGAAATTATTCCGCTGATCCTAGGTTTTTGTATGAAGTATCTACTTTCAATAGTCGCGGGTCTGGCCTTCACAGCGGGAGTGTCTGCTGATCCTCAGGCCACCTACATTAATGCAGGCAAAGTGACCAATCCCGTGGTTGATGCCACCAACTTTGTCAACCGCGGTCAGATCACGGTGTCTTCCTACGACGCTCCTTGGGATTCGCAGAACACTGTGAACGTGACCAATATCGGAACCATGGAGGGTTCGGTGGGGTTCAAATTTGACTACGTTTACAACAGTCAAGGATTAGGGTATCGCGGCAGTCTGTCGAATTTTGTTAATACGGGCTTGATCGAGGCGTTTGATGGCGGGGGGTTGCTTTCATTTTTTGGTTCTGCCAGCAGCGTGAATGCGTCGTCATTATTTGGTGATGATCATTCCTCCGTGGAGATTCAATCCGACAACGTGAGGAACACCGGCTCGATCATTGCTGGTGCCAACGGAATTATTTCGATCGACGGTGGAAAAGTGGATCTCGCTGGTGGGACCCTCTCAATCTCTCCGTTGGCTGGTGGCTCAATTTTCTCTAACGGTTTCTGGATGAGCGAGACAAACTTTCTCGCCGATTTAGGCATCTATGATCAAGGTTGGTCGATCGGAACCACGACCAATTTCTTCCCGGGCAATTTGGTTTTTGGCAATTCTTGGTATAGTCCTTTCATTCGGTTTACCAACAATTGGGGTATCGGGAACTACATCTGTTCGGATTATGTCGCTTTGGCGAATCCCGAGGTGTTTGTCTATTCGACTTACCGTAATCCCACCCAATATGTTTATCAGGTGGTGGCCGTTCAGACGACGGATAAGAAGTTGGCTACCAACGTCAAATTTATCCCCAATGTTTACCCTTACGATTACGTTCAACAGCCGCCTTACACAGCGGTGCTGGAGTTGAGCAGTGTGGCCACTGATTTGTTTACTCAAGGTCGTTACACGAATTCACTTTACGTGATTGATCAGATTGCGACGGGTACCAACTACAATCTATTGGAGAACCTCAGCGTTGGAACTTTTAGGCCGGCACCAACGATCATCACTCGAAACAAACCCTATGGGTTTGCCAATGGGGCAGTTCCGAACGGCCTGTTTGATCCTAGCATTTTTGATAATACCACCTACTCGAACCGTGTGGTGAACAATCTTTACTCTGCTTACGTGGCGCAGGTGGATAATTTGGGAAGCCGCCTACCTGACCTCCCTGATATTGGATTCAGAAGCCAACCTGGACGTGTGGAAATCAAGGCGAAGGAATTGAACATTGAGCGGGCGCGAATTCGCGGAGAAGGCTTGATTAGTATCGAAGCAGAGAATTTTACTGGTAGTGCCAAAGCCATTGTGGACGGCCCGCATCTAAAGTTAAACCTTGCCACTACCAAGCAGAATACGCAAATCACAAACTTAACTCGAGTCTCCGTTGAAAGGCTAACGGGTGAATTGTTCACTTATTCTAGCTCATGGACGAATGTTTACATTCCGACCCTTCGGGATCCGACAGATACCAACTCTCCGAACATTGAAATCATTTTTCAACTTTTAATGGTCGATGCCACTACGCTGAAGACCACCATGCCAGTGAGCGTTCACGAGTTCACCATGAAAGGCCCGACCAACGCACATGTGCAGATTGCGGATCAGCTCAACGTCACCGATGTTTTCCTTTTGGAAACCGAACGTGCAACGGTTACTGGTGCTTTGGCCTTAGCACCTGGGTTGCGCTGGGATGCGGGAACGGTTCCCTCCCTCCTTTATTTAACCAACAATGGCCGTTTGGACTTTGCGGAGGACGCAGCATTCGGTGCGGATCGTCCTGGTAAACCCTACAAAGCATTTGTCAATCGAGGGTCTATTCAAGCGTTCACACATGCGATCGACGCCGATTACTTTGAGAACTCAGGATTTATTGCATCCACGCAACATTATCGGCTAAAGCTCACCAATTTTTGCTTTAACACGGTTACCCAGTTTACCAACAACCTGGCTTCAATTGGTCCGATCATCATCAATGCGAAACAAGGTTATCTGAACGGAGGAACGCTTTTAACGGATGGGGATATTTCACTCGCTGGGGACACTTGGAAGTTCTACAACTCTAAGATCAATGCTCCCGCCGGGATCCAGTTGAGTGTAAGCAAAACAATCACGGACGCCGGCTTGATCACGATGGAGAATCAGTGGAACACGGGTCGAGGCGTTCAACTGCTAGGTGCTGCTTCGGGAGACCTGCTAGCCACCACGATTCATTCCGTAGCGAGGCCATTCGAAGCCGTTGACCATGTGTGGGCAAGCCGTGATTTAGGTGCAACGAATTCTTCCGCGTTCAAGAATAATTTAGCGTTGGGTCGCTTGATTCTTAACGGCACCAACTGCATTTTCCGATTTGCACCATCAGAAAATGGCCGAGTGATGTATGTGGATATGCTGGACTTGCGTGGTCCTGCCTTCACATCGTTGCAGGATATTAAGGATAACCTTTACCTTGCCCCTGGCTTCAAAATCTACTTCGGAGATGTCCGAGGATCGGATACATCAATCAACGCGGAATCACTGAACGGTCTCCAAGTGGGGGACGGTTCGTTGGTCTGGGTGCGCACTTATGCGGGAATCCGTTCGGGAGTGGACGTCCCCGTGCGAGGCGAGAACCGAACGATCCGAGTGAACGGGGCCTTGCGTGAGAGTTTTGAGATCGACAGCGATGGCGATGGAGTTCCGAATGGTTTTGATGACTATCCATTCGACACCATCGCGCTACGGATCGCCCAAGACGAGGATGGAAAAGTTACTCTGAGCTTCGATGCCGCAGCCGGTATCCATTATGAGTTACAATTTACGGAAGACATCACCAACCCTCACTGGATTAAGGTTCGGGATGTGTATTTAGATGGCGAAGGTCGAGTGGAGATTCCATTGGACGACCCGGCTCGTGCAGGGACCACCGGCTTCTATCGATTGGTTTATACACCCTGAACTAATGTAGGATCGGAGGATGCCTCCGTCCTAGCTCACAACGGTGCTGTGAAACTTTACGGAATCACTGGGGGGATCGGTTCGGGGAAGTCAGTGGCGATGCAATCGTGGCTCAGGCTCGGTTGGCCGGCGGTTGACACAGATGAGATCGCCAGGGATTTGGTTGAGCCGGGGAGCGATGCGCTGGCGGAGATTAGTCGAGAGTTTGGTTCTAAGGTTTTGTCGGTGAACGGCGTGTTGGATCGCCAAGCGTTGGCTAGGATTGTGTTTGCGGATCGGGGTGCCAGAACGCGGTTGGAGAAGATCCTGCATCCAAGGATTCGAGTCGAGTGGCGGCGAGTAGTTGAGGTGTGGCGAGCGGAGGGTTGTAAGAGTGCGGCGGTGGTAATCCCCCTCTTATTTGAGACCCATGCCGAGGAGGAGTTCGACCGAGTGATCTGCGTGGCTTGTAGCCCGGAGTTGCAGCGAACAAGGCTGCTAGGTCGAGGCTGGGATGATGTGGAGATAGAGCGGCGCCTTAAGTCTCAATGGTCCGTGTCGGAGAAGATGAATTTTGCAGATTATGTAGTTTGGAATGAGTCAACCGTAGAAGTTTTAGATCAACAAATCGAATGGATAAGTCAGCACCAGTGATCAGGAATGAGGAATTAAGCCCGTTGACTCAATGTCTCCCCAAGGGCGACTGGTCTGCATAGATTTTTGTCAATTATTGTGAGAATCAATTTGAACCAATTCGGCACGGTGTGTGCTGTATTATCCCAGATTACTCCGAAGCATTTTATGGAACCTTTGTGCCGAGAGCCACAGAATCATAGCTCGCGACCTGTTCGCTTCATTAGCCACTTGCTCCTGCTCCTGACGTTCCTGTTATGGCAATCAACCTCTACCATGGCTCAGACGCGCAAGGCGGGGGAATTTGCTTTCGCCACTGCAAAGTTGGACATATCGGAGGGAGACCCGAGCGCGCTCCTGACAGTCACGCGTACCAAGGGATGGGACGGAAAAATGCTGGTGGATGTTATTTTGGTCGCCAACACGAATAACGCACTTGTCACGGCGTTGCCCGCGACCAACACCATCACGTTTAATGATTTTCAGACAAGCGCCCAACTGGCAGTGCCGATCAAAGAGAATGGACTGACCAATGCGAATCGAACCATCACCTTTGTTCTGGACAATCCTCGTCCTGCAGACGGTGAGATTTCAGCATTTTTGCCGACTTTATCATCGAATAAAGTGACCGCACTTCAGGTGATCGATAATGATGATGCGTTCTCCTATTTCTTCAGTCAATCGGTGTATTACGCGAGTGAAACGGATCCCTTTGTCAGGGTGTATATCAGGTTAGTAGCGGCACCGGACAAAGACGCTCAAGAGGTGACTGTCGATTATAAAACTGAGACAAGCGGTGGGGTTTTGGCTGGCAATGATTTGGCAAATGCAGGTGCTGATTACGAGGCGACGTCGGGCACTGTCACGTTTGGGCCGGACGTTATGGAGATCCCTGTCGATATCCCCATCAGTCGGGATGCGGTGCTTGAGTTCAACGAGGAGTTCATGATCTCGCTTCGGAACGCCAAGGGATCGCTCACCGTTGCTGAGACCAACGTGACGAACTACAAACTAGGGAAGGTGAGTTTTGCGCGCATCGTGATCATCAATAACGGGGATGCTGACTCACCGCAGGCTGTAGGGGGTGTTGATCCTAAGTTCAACGCTGACAATATTTTAACAACAAATCCACCGTTGAATCAAACTCCTGGCGCGAACAATACGGTTCTCTCCGTTGTGCCCGGGTTGAATGACACCATAGTTTTAGGTGGGCTTTTTACCTCCGTGAACTCGACCCCGCGAAGTGGTGTGGCCCGGATGAAATCTGACGGCGAGCTTGATGCTTCTTTTGCGCCCGCTGGTGGTGCGAATGATTTCGTCTCCGCTGTTGCGAGTTACTTGCAAGGCACGAATCAGGGCAAAGTCATTGCGGTTGGCGGGTTCACCTCGATGAGCGGACTCCAACGAAATTCGATTGCTCGACTGTTGGAGGACGGCAAGATTGACCGTTCTTTTGATCCTGGAACAGGCGCAAATGGTTCCATCCATGCTTTGAGCATCGACCCAGAGGAGAAAGTGCTTATTGCTGGAGATTTTACGACCTACGATGGGGTTCCGAGAAATCGCGTTGCTCGGCTATTATCCAACGGAAATTTGGATTTGAGTTTCAACCCTGGATCGGGAGCAAACGACGTGGTTTTTGCGATCTTAAGCTCGACCTCTACCAATGGGGCGAATGGGGTCATTATTGCTGGCGACTTTACAAGCGTGGATGGAAACCCTGCCACCCGCATCGCTCGGCTTAACAATGATGGATCCTTCGATATCGATTTCGATGTAGGTCTGGGGGCAGATTCGACCGT
>WBXJ01000177.1 GCA_008933045.1 Verrucomicrobiota bacterium | reverse complement strand
TGGACAGTGAACGCTTTGGGTCCACGGCGGAATTTTCTGTCCGCCTTGCGGTATCCTGCGAATGGAAGAATTGGACTCATCGCCGAAGTAAAAAAAGCTTCGCCTTCCGCAGGGGTGATTTGTGCAGACTTTGACGCGGTTCGGATCGCGCGGGAGTATGAGGCAGCAGGGGCGAGTTGTTTGTCTGTTCTCACGGATGAGAAGTTTTTTCAAGGTTCACTCCATTATTTGCAACAGATTCGGAGTGCCGTGCGGCTTCCTTTATTGCGTAAGGATTTTATTATTCATGAACGGCAAATCCTGGAGTCGATCGAGTGGGGAGCCGATGCAATATTATTGATTGTAGCGATTTTGACGGATCAGCAGTTAAGAGACTTTTTGCGATTGGCCCATGGTTGTGGACTAGCGGCGTTGGTGGAAGTGCATGACGAGGTTGAGTTGGAGCGGGCACTCGAGGCCAAGGCCACGTTGATCGGGATCAATAATCGAGATCTCAAAACTTTTAAGGTGGATATCGCCACGACGGAGCGGTTGGCATCACGTGTGCGATCGGAGCCGGATCGAATGTTGGTGTCCGAGAGTGGCATCCAAACTCGTGCCGATGTGGAGCGACTGATCACGTCGGGCGCGCAGGCCATGCTGGTGGGCGAATCCTTGATGCGACAGGGGAATATCGCGACAAAGGTTCGAGAGCTTCTTGGCTCCTGAATCTGTTGACCACCGAGCGGTTTCGAGGTTGTCGTGTTGCTTAGGAACCGGTAAACCTTTCGGTATGGTCAACGATTCAAATACTTATCCGTCGGTCAATTCTAGCCGCCGATCCTTCGTCAAAGCTTCTGCTATTGCGCTCAGCGCGGTGGCGACTTTGCATGTTCAGGCCGCGACGGAAGCCAAGCGCAAACTCAGCGGGTTGGTGAGTCCGAATGATGTCGTCTTATTTCAGGGGGATTCGATTACGGACGCAGGGCGAAATCGCGAGGCCGGGACTCAGGCCAACGCTCAGTCAGGACTAGGTTCCGGATATGCTTGGTTGGCAGCGGCCGAGTTGTTAGTGGATCATCCAGAGGCAAAACTCAAAGTTTATAATCGTGGGAACAGTGGTAACAAGGTTCACCAACTCGCGGAACGTTGGCAGGCGGATTGTCTGGAGTTGCGGCCTAATGTGTTAAGCATCCTGATTGGAGTGAATGATTTTTGGCACATGCAGAACGGCAATTATAAGGGGACGGTGGAAATTTACGAACGCGACTATCGCGCTTTGTTAACGCAAACCAAGAAAGCGTTGCCCAAGATTAAACTCATCATTTGTGAGCCGTTTGTGTTGCGATGTGGTGCTGTGAGCGATAAGTGGTTTCCAGAGTTCGATCTCTATCGGGCAGCCGCTCGCCGAGTCGCCAAGGATTTCAAGACCGCATTTGTGCCTTTTCAGAGCATTTTTGATCAGGCAGTGGCGTATGCACCTGCAGCTCACTGGGCTGGGGACGGAGTTCATCCTTCCGCCGCAGGTGCCTCCTTGATGGCTCATCACTGGTTGCAAGCGGCTGTTGCCAAACGTTAGTTGATTTTTTCAAAACTCCGTGCATGGCCTTTTATGGTAATCAAAAACTGGATCCGCGTCGGCAGGCACTGAAGGAGTGGCGTGGTGTGGATGTCGCCGGGTTGGAGCGAAACCGAGCGTTGAACGCCCGGTCTCTCGAACAGTTGTTGCCAAAGGTTCTCACGGATTTGAAGTTGGATCGCCGGAGAGCTGACATGGAAGTTTTCAAAGCATGGAACCATTTGATGGATCCGAATGTTGTCGCGCATGCCCAGCCGGCGGGTTTGACCAAGGGCACCTTGTTCATCAACGTGGATAGTAGCGTGTGGTTGAATGAAATTGTGCGATATCGACGGCGCGAAATATTGGAACGATTGCAGCACGCTTTCGGCAAGGAAACGGTCCTAAAAATTTCGTTTCGTGTGATGGGTTAATTCCTCCGTCTTGGCGACTCTTTTAGCACTGTCTCAATCTTCATGAATGTGTTGCAACTCAGCACGGATCTGTTTGTCAAGTTGGCGGGATGGGAAGTTCTGAAGGAAGCCAAAGGAATTCTGGCAATGGGTCGAGTGCTTTCCTCAAATTGGACCTGTCCCGTGCTCAGGGGCGTGGTGCAAGAGGGGAACATTTCATACCGTGCAGGGTTGGTGATTAAGAGTACGGTGGATGTGGAGAATTTGTGCTCTTGCCGGACTTCGCGGCAGTGGGGGACTATTTGTGCCCACTCCATCGGAGTCGGGTTACACGCGTTAAAGGGTGATCTCCCTCCAGAGGTTTCAGCACCGGTTTCAGTCGGGCGACCCTCCATCACTACTCCCCCCGCAAAACTGAATCGTCGTTTACTGCGCGCCTCGGATGCGAGCCGGGGTCGCGCGGCGGAGTTGGGTTTCTTGTTGCCGCCAAATTTTGCAACAGCACTCGCTAAAGGTCGAGTGATGTTGGTGATCGAAGCCTACTGGGAGCAGGGGCGCACACCATTGAATGCGTTACCACTGGACGTTGCGTTTTCTTGGTCACCCCAGGACGGTGCGCTACTCGATCTGTTGGAAGAGTTTTCGGGTGTGGAGGTGCCTGCGATGTTGATGCTCTCGCCGATGCAGTTTGCCACGCTTCTACCGTTGTTGGTGGGGCATCGGTATTTGAGCCTAGGGAGGACTCAGGCGTTACAGGTTTTATCGGAGGCGAGGCAGGTGACCTTGCAGGCGATGCTGCAACCTACGGGCGAAATCCGGTTACAAATCGCGCCATTGCCCTCGTCTGTACTGACGTTCGGAACCCCGTTGGTGTGGACCTTTGTTCACGACCGATTTCAAGCCATTGGTTTGCCAACGGAGCTTGTCCCGGTCCTGAGTCAACCGGAGTTGATCCCGCGTGAGCGAGTGCCCGTGTTTTTATCGAGGCTTTCGACGCTTCGACAAACGGTTCAGGTCGAAGCGAATTTCAACGAGCAAAGTTTTACCAGCGAGATTCGTTTGCTAAAAGTGCGCCTTGCTCTGACGGGTGGTCTCGCGCAACTCGGAGCGAGTTTATTCTTTAATTATGGCACGATTGAAATACCTGCCGCCAGTGGTGAACACGGGTTGACGATTCCGTTAGCGAGCACGCCAACGGCTTATCTTGTCCGAGATTCGGTCCAAGAAACGGTCATGCGCCAACGGTTGATGGCTGCTGGATTCGTGTCGGGGCCAGCCTCGGGAGAATACCAAATCAAGGGACAGGACGCTGTGCTCACATTTTTTGCACGGCATTACCCTCGATTGCTGCGGGAGTGGTCGGTGACGTTGGAGGAGCGGCTTGAGAACGTTACTTTGGCGACGATGGTTCGGATTGAACCAGAATTTGATATCCGATCCTCGGGTGAACAATGGTTTGATGTCGCGGTCAATTATCGTTCGACTGGCGGCCAACGGTTTAACCCCGCTGAGATCCAACGATTGCTGCGTTCCGGTCAAAGTCATACCCGATTACCGAGCGGTAAGTTTGCCGTATTCGACGCCGTTGCCATTCAAGATTTGCAGGAGGTTTTGTTGGACAGTGCTCCACAGCAGCACGAAGGAGGATACAAAATCCACACTGCCCAAGCGGGTTTTCTCGAGGCCACGCTCCGCCAGCAGCCGGGTTGGTCAGTCCAAGTTTCAGGTGATTGGCGTGAGCGGGTGCTGCGGCAACGTGGTGACGTCGAACTTAAAGCACCGCCATTGGGTGAATTGGATCAGGTGTTGAGACCCTACCAAAAGCAGGGCGTCGCTTGGCTTTGGTTTTTGAGGGATCATCAATTTAGTGGAGTGTTAGCGGATGAAATGGGCTTGGGAAAAACACTTCAGGCACTAGCTTTTCTGCAATCAACTCTCACGGTTAATCGAGGTCGTCCTTCGCTGATTGTTTGCCCCACTTCTCTCGTGTTTAACTGGGTTGCTGAAGCCGCGAAATTCACGCCAGAGCTTAAGGTGCTCGCACTCCATGGCCCCAAGCGACAAGAATTATTTGGTGAAGTCGCCAAGAGTCACTTGGTTGTGACGAGCTATGCACTCATCCGGCGCGATGCCGCACTTTATGCGAGCATCGATTTCGACACGGTGGTGTTGGACGAAGCGCAGCACATCAAAAACCGTCAAACTCAAAATGCACAGGCCGTCAAATCGATCAGGGCATCCCATCGACTGGTGTTGACGGGGACGCCGATGGAAAACTCTATTTTGGATTTATGGTCAATTTTCGACTTTTTGATGCCGGGTTATTTGGGCCAAGCGAAGGACTTTAAGGAACGATACGAATTTCCAATCACTCGGGAAAAAGATGTGGGAGCGCAGCAACGTCTGACACGGCGTGTGCGTCCGTTTCTGTTGCGTCGATTGAAGCGGGATGTCGTGGCCGAATTGCCCGCAAAGATTGAACAGATTTCTTATTGCGAGCTCACGCCGTCACAGCTCGAATTATATCAACAATTCTTGGAAGCTGGCCGAAATGAGGTTTCCCAAGCGGGTGGCCAAAAGGGATTGCAAAAAAGTCGATTTGCGATCCTCAATGTTCTATTACGTCTGCGACAGGTCTGTTGTGATCCTCGCTTATTAAAGTTGGAGGCTCATGGAAAGAAGGAATCTGGATCTGGGAAGTTGGAACTATTCAATGAGTTGTTGGAGGAGGTGATCGATGGTGGGCATCGGGTTCTAGTTTTCAGTCAGTTCGTGCAAATGTTACACCTGATCCGTGAGCATCTGGAAGCAGAGGCGATCGAGTATTGTTATCTGGATGGCTCGACGGTTGATCGAGGTGAGGTGGTGCAACGGTTTCAGTCCAACACCAACATTCCGGTGTTCTTGATCAGTTTAAAGGCCGGTGGTGTCGGGTTGAACCTCACTGGCGCAGATACGGTCATCCATTTTGATCCTTGGTGGAATCCAGCAGTCGAGGATCAGGCGACGGATCGTGCGCATCGAATTGGCCAATACCGTGTCGTGACTTCTTATAAATTGATCACGCGAGGAACGGTGGAAGAAAAAATTCTAAATCTGCAAAACCGCAAACGCGAGTTGATCTAAGCCACGATTCAAGGGGAGGAACAACTAGCGGAAACTCTCAGTTGGGAGGAAATCCAAGATTTGCTCTCCTGAGGAGAGATTGAAGCGTACGGAGGCCGCGCTATTGGGCACCTCATTTAGTATTTTTGAGGAAGGCGAGAAGGTCGGCGAGTTCTGGCATTGTGAGTTGCTGGTCAAGACCTTGTGGCATGAGAGAAATAGGGCCAGGGCGGAGGTCGGTGATGTCGGATCGGTTTATTCGGACTTGGGTCTCAGGCCCTGTCACAAGGACGAGCGTCTCAGGGCTATCGCTCTCGATTATCCCTAAGAAATCATCCCCTTGCTGAGTTGTCACCCGCAGGGGTTCGTAGCTACGCACGAAGCTGGCACTGGGAAAAACGATGGATTCGAGGAGGTCAAGTTCGGTGCGAATGGTTCCAATGCTCGTCAGGTCTGGACCCACTTGGCCACCGAGATAACCGATAGCGTGGCAGGTTGAGCAAGCGGCTTTGGTGCTGTTAAAAATAGTTTGTCCTCGTCGCACATCTCCCCCCTTTGTTTGGATAAATAAGGTTTCGAGTCGTGATTTTTGTTCTGCTACGTCTACCGTGATCAGGGCGATGAGGGCATCTTTTTGTGTTTGGACAACTGGCGAAAACTTGGCGAATCTTGGCTTGAGATGCTCGGGTCGAAGGCTGGAGAGACTCTTGGAGCGACCGAGCGATTGAATGAGTTGCAGTATTAGAGGCTCGCTTGTGGAGTTGTCGAACGCACTCAGTAGGGTGGTCAGTTCCATTGGTCCTACTTCGGCAATTTTGATCGAGAGAAACTTGAGTTGCTCGTCCGTGAGGCGCGTGCGTGCGAGGATTTCTGACGCCATTTTCTTCTGCAACACGGGGCGGCTGATCTCAATTTCTGACAGGAGAAACGAGAAGAGTTCGGTCGTCATCTGAGGTAGACCTCCCGGGATGGCGGAGAGT
>WBXJ01000176.1 GCA_008933045.1 Verrucomicrobiota bacterium | reverse complement strand
GGGAATGAAATCCGTCGCTTTTCAGGTTTGATTCCTTCTTTTCTCACCTTAAAGTTGTCGCCTGTTTTATGAGTAAATTACCTATTCGTGTCGCGGTAACCGGTGCTGCTGGTCAGATTGGTTATTCCCTTTTGTTCCGGATTGCTTCGGGCGCAATGTTTGGAGCTGATCAGCCTGTGATTCTGCATTTGATCGAAATCGAACCCGCCCTCCCGACCTTAGGTGGTGTGGTGATGGAGTTGGAGGATTGCGCTTTTCCACTTCTGAAAGGTGTGGTACCAACCGCCGATTTGGCGGAAGGGTTCGCGGGAGTCAACTGGGCACTACTCGTCGGTAGTGTGCCTCGCAAGCAGGGGATGGAACGCAAGGATTTGTTGGCAATAAACGGTAAAATATTTATCGGTCAAGGGAGAGCCATCGAGAAGAATGCGGCGGCCGATGTACGTATTCATGTCGTAGGAAACCCCTGCAATACCAATTGCTTGATCGCCATGAATAATGCACCGAGTGTGCCTCGAGATCGTTGGTTTGCGATGACACGTTTGGATGAGAATCGTGCGAAAACTCAGCTCGCCAACAAAGCGGGCGTTGATGTGACTGCGGTTTCTAATCTGGGCGTGTGGGGAAATCATTCATCAACTCAATACCCGGACTTCACGCAAACACTGATCAACGGACGTCCCGTCACCGAGGTGATCACGGATCATGAGTGGCTGCGGGGAGGTTTTATCACAACGGTGCAGCAACGGGGTGCTGCGGTGATCAAAGCTCGCGGTTTATCCAGTGCGGCTAGCGCAGCGAACGCAATTATCGATAGCGTTCGATCGATTGCAGAACCTACAAAATCGGGCGATTGGCACAGCGTTTGTCTTTGCTCGGATGGTTCGTATGGTATCGAGAAAGGATTGATTTTCTCGTACCCCGTCAGGAGCAACGGGCAGCAGCTCGAGATTGTGCAAGGGTTGACAATCGATGCCTTTAGCCGCGAACGCATCACTGCGACGGAGAATGAATTGAAGGAAGAGAAATCGCTGGTCGCCGAGTTGCTACCCCAAGGATGAACTTATCTTTGACTAACGCGGAGGTTGTTCGATGCACCGAACTCTCCGTATTACGTGCTGACCTTAGCCGAGATCGCGTCGAGGCAATCTGTCGTGGTGCGATGGAAAATGGCTTCGCTGCATTGACAGTGCCAAGCAGCTTAGTTGCCGAATGTGCGGCGCGGTTGGAAGATTCGGACGTGAGTGTGATCGCACAGATCGGGTTTCCACATGGTTTGATGCACAGCGATGCAAAACGGTTCGAGACGGAACTCGGAGGAGATGATGGTGCTCAGGAATTTGAGGTGGTGGCAAATCTCATGTATCTGCTCAACGGTGACGAGGGACGATTTCTCCGCGAGCTACGAGATATTGTGGATGCAGCCGAGGGTCGTCATGTCCGAGTCGCTTTGAAGTGGTCCGCACTGAGTGATGCACAACGAGAACGAGGAGCACTGGCGGTGCTTGATTCCGGAGCGCATTATCTCAGCACTGGCCCAGGTTTCGGAGAGAAACCAGACGACGAAAAACTCATCGCGCAGTTCCAGAATTGGCTTGGCGACAAGTTTTGGATCAAAGCGGCCCAACCTGCAGGCGAGGAAGCGGCTTTAGTTTGCTTAAAGGCGGGAGCTATTCGTGTCGGTCGGGTGGCCTCTTTCTAGCGACGTGATCACAAACGTAGGACGTGCATCGATAGTTCAATTGCCGTAAGTTCAATCCCGTCATGACCCAATCAGCCTGTTACCTTATCCTGTGTGCCGTTTGGACTGGAGTGGCCTGTGCGGCACCCGTCTTTTGGGGGGAAACTAACAGCCGCAACTTAGTGAGTCCGGAGACTCATCTGCCGGCGGAGTTCGATCCAAAAACTGGACACAACATCGCCTGGAGTATTCCTCTAGGGACCGAAACTCATTCTACCCCGATCATTGCGGGAGGCCGAATTTATATCGGCACCAACAACGGTCAACCCCGCGATCCTAAACACGATGGGGACCGTGGAGTGTTCATGTGTTTTGATGAAAAAACTCAGTCGCTCCTCTGGCAATTAGTGGTGCCTAAACGGGATGAGGACCCTTACCAAGATTGGCCCAAAACAGGCATCTCATCTCCTGCAACCGTGGAGGGTAATCGAGTTTATCTTGTGAGCAATCGCCACGAGGTGATGTGCCTCGATGCACGCGGCCAGGCGAACGGGAACGACGGTCCTTTCGTTGACGAAGTGCGACATCAGACTCCGTTGCCGCTGGCTCCTCTGCCGCTCGGGCCCCTTGACGCCGATATTCTGTGGTCGTTCGACATGAAATCCGAGGCTGGAATTTGGCCCCACGACGGTTCCCATACCTCCGTGCTGATCGACGGTCCGTTTATCTATGTCAACACGGGCACAGGTGTGGACAGCACTCACAAGGTGATCCGCGGACCTGATGCGCCTAGCCTTCTGGTTTTTGAAAAACTGACCGGACGACTGATTGCTCGGGAACGAGAAGGGATCGCACCGAATATTTTTCATAGCACCTGGTCATCCCCATCCCTAATGACGATCAACGGTCAGAAATTGATATTTTTTGCCGGTGGTAACGGGATCATCTATGCTTTCGAAGCGGTCAAAAAGAGTGGTGCTCTAGGTGAAGTTCAAACGCTCAAAAAAGTTTGGCAATTTGATTTCGACCCCGAAGGACCTAAGGAAGCGGTGCACCGTTTCAATACCAACCGTCGCGAAGGCCCCAGTAACATTTACGGAATGCCTGTGTTGCACAACAACCACCTTTATGTCGCCGGTGGTGGAGATATTTTTTGGGGTAAAAATGCTGCTTGGCTCAAGTGTGTTGATCTCACCGGATTTGGAAAGATTCCACCGACCAAAGCCCAATGGTCCTACTCACTCGAAAAACATGTGATGTCCACTCCGGTGATTGTGGATGGATTGTGTTTCATTTCTGATTGTGGACGCAAAATGCATTGCGTGGATGCCGAAACGGGCACGCCCTATTGGACACAGGACATCCAATCAGATGTGTGGGCTTCGCCGCTCGTGGCGGACGGGAAGGTTTACCTTGGCACTCGCAGTGGTCAGTTCTGGGTGTTCGCCGCTACTCGAGAAAAGAAGGTGCTCAACCAAGTCGAGTTCGGTGAACCGATCAGTGCGACGGTCACGGCGGCCAACCAAACCCTTTATATAGCGACGATGTCGAAACTGTTCGCGATTAAAAGTGGCGCATCGTTAAAACGATGAAGTTAGGGAGCCGAGTGACGAGCCTTCCAACTTTTTCCAAAACTAAACCCAACTCCCAAACCGAGCAGACCTGCCAACACCCCGCCAAAAGTTGCCACTCGGCGAGTTGCTAACGTCAACATTGGATTCTCAAACACGTTTGCTGAAAGGTGCATACTGGCTACCGACCAGCGATCGTTCAGCCGATGGGCAGTCACGGTGAAACGACTGCGAAATGGGAGGCTTGATTTATTTCTAAAACTGAACTGGTCATTCATTTCTCCCCAAACCACAACCCAATCTCCCCGCAATTGATGCCCAACAATCTTGGGATCCACGACGATTTTTTGAAACATTGGACGGTCACCTTGAGTTAGTTTTTCGTAGCTCCCCTTGACAGCTTCTCTCCCTTCGCACACTTCACCACTCTGCCAAGTGACCACGACATTGGTATCGAGATAGGTCACGAAACGATCCATGTCGTTGGCCTGAAATGAACTAATTAAACCCTCGCGCAGTTGAACCAACGCGGGGTCGGTTAATAGCTTTTCAGCTAGATCCGCTGCGTGGCAACTGCAAGCGATTTTCAGTAAGAGACCCGAGATCACGATCCAATTTTTCATAATATTTCGTGGATATCCCAATGCGATCGATGGGAAACACCATGACAGATTCTAACCGTTACAAATCTCGGTCAACTTTCTTGAGACCGCACCCGAATCAATGAGCTCAGCAGCCAACTCCATCCCCTCCGAGATTGATTTCGTGGTAGCGGCCACAAATAAGGCGGCGCCTGCATTTAACAAAACGGCATCGCGTTTCGCACCACGTTCCTCACCAGACAAAATGACGCGGATAATTTGTGCGTTCTGCTTTCGATCCCCACCAGCCAAATCCTCAAGCCGCGCTGGGTTGAGGAAAAAATCTGCGGGATTCATTCTTGAGGATGCCATGGCACGACTCTGGTAAAACTCGGCAATCGTGGTCTCACCCAACGTGGAAAGCTCATCCAGCCATCGACCTTCTCCCGCATCTCCGCTCACCACCATGGCTCGGCGAACTCCCAGCGCCTGTAAAACTCCAGCAACCGGTTCACACAAATCAGCCCTCGCCACTCCTAATAATTGCGCCGAAGGTCGAACAGGATTAAGTAAGGGCCCGAGAAAGTTGAAGATGGTGCGTTGTCCCTTTTCTGCACAAAGACGGCGAGCCGGCCCGATATGCTTAAACGCCGGATGATAATTCGCTGCTAGAAAAAAAGCAAAATTGTGACTTTCTAAAGCAATCATCGCCTGTTCGGGCGTGAGATTGATCGGAACTCCCAATTCTTCTAAAACATCAGCACTGCCCGATTGTGAGGTGATCGCTCGGTTGCCGTGCTTAGCCACCAACACTCCAGCCGCTGCTGCCACCAAGGCCACCGTTGTGGAAATGTTGAACGTATTCAGCCGATCCCCGCCAGTGCCGCAGACATCCAATATTTCTCGGGACCGAATCTCCGCTGAAACCGGCGGTTGGACACTCAGTTTTCTAAGCTCCCCAGCAAAACCACTGATCTCGTCAACGGTCTCACCCTTCTGGGCCAAAGCTGTCAGGAAATCAGCTTTGAGATCAACACCGATTTCAGAATTCACCAAACCAACCACCGCCGCCGCGATTTGTTCGGAGCTCAGCGGATGTTGAGCGGTCAAGTGCTCGATTAAGTTCTGAAGCATGAGTCTTTATGAGTTCAGGCACGGCTAGAGTCGAGAGGAAACTCGCTTTACAAAGCACAGGCTTGCCACCCCTAGATCGCCTGCCTAGGTTGGTGTTCATGGTGGAAGAAATCTTTGATGTCGTGGATGACACTGACCAAGTCATCGGGCAACGATCTCGGTATGAAGTGCATCGCGACGGGCTTCGACACCGCGCCGTTCACGTTCTTGTATTTAATTCTAAGGGAGAATTATTTCTTCAAAAACGTTCGATGCTCAAAGACTCCTCCCCTGGTCTGTGGGACTCGTCCTCATCAGGTCATCTCGACACGGGAGAAACGTATGATGCCTGCTCTCTCCGGGAGGTCTGGGAGGAACTGGGCCTTCGCTTAACGGAAGTTCCTCTACGCCTGTTTAAACTCGCCGCCTGCCCAGCCACGGGTCAAGAGTTCTGCTGGGTCTACCGAGCCAACTCTGAAGGACCGTTCACCCTGCAGCCTGAAGAAATCGCCTGTGGTGGTTGGTTTACAATCCCCCAAATTGAAACGTGGATCACCGAGTCACCCGACGATTTCTGCGAAGCGTTCAAGCTCATCTGGGAATTCATTGCCAAGCCGTAGACCCCAGACCAACAACGCCACCAAACTTTATTGAGCGGAAAATCGAACGCCTGAACTCTAATATCTTCCGCTATTGGATTCTGTTGTCCTGAGGCCACAGCATCTCTTCCCATGGGAGGTCGTCGAGAGGCCACTTGTTGGCCAGGAGCCGGAGAATGCGTCGGGGCCGAAATCCTTCCAAGAGGTTCTCCGGCTTGATGACGAGTTGAATTCCGCTGCTGCCGAGCCCAATCGGAACATTCTTGATCTCCAAGACGTTGGCATACATGCGGTCGTTGTTCTGGTCGTAACAGCGCAGAGAATCTTCCGCCACGAGCACCGCGACGCGGCTATTGAGTTTGAAATCATTCGTGAGAACGGAATCGAAACCACCGAAAAGTGTCAGCGTCACGCGGCTCATTTCATTGTCCACCGCGTCGATCCAGCCGGGCAGGCCGTGAGTTTTTTCGTAGGCGCGGTGTACCTCAGATTGTTG
>WBXJ01000175.1 GCA_008933045.1 Verrucomicrobiota bacterium | reverse complement strand
GAAAGTAATGCACGTCATTGGAGCCCGGCCCAACTTTATGAAGGCCGCTCCGGCCATTGCAGCGATCGCCACCAAGCCGCGGCTTTCGCAGAAAATTATCCACACTGGCCAACATTATGACAAAAACATGTCGGATGTTTTTTTCACCCAGCTTGGCATCCCTCATCCCGATTTCAACCTTGGCATCGGGTCTGGCACTCATGCAGTTCAAACCGCGCAGACCATGATCAAGTTGGAAGAAGTTCTCCTGGCAGAAAAACCAGATCTCGTCCTGGTGTATGGGGATATCAACTCCACCGTCGCTGCCGCCCTGGTCTGCGCTAAGATCGGAATTAAGATTGGACATGTCGAAGCCGGCCTCCGATCCCGTGATCGTTCCATGCCTGAAGAGGTAAACCGCGTCGTGACCGATCAGCTTGCCGACCTTCTCTTCACTCCCTCTCGGGATGGCAATGCTAACCTTCTGAAAGAGGGCATTCCAGTGGAAAAAATTCATTTTGTTGGCAACCTGATGATCGATACTCTCATTCGTCAATTAAACTTTGCAAAAATGCCAATGATTCCTGAAATTGATGGAAAATATATTTTAGTCACTTTGCATCGCCCTTCCAATGTGGACGATCCTGAGATGTTGGGAAAAATCATCGAAGCCTTAGGCGAAATAAGTAAGGAGGTTCCTGTTATTTTCCCCATTCATCCAAGAACACGCCTTCGACTTGCCGGTTCCTCCTTTCAGGCTTCGGGTTTTAAAAACTTGCACCTTGTTGATCCCCTCGGTTACCTCGAATTTCTGGCGCTCCAAAAAAACGCAGTTGCCGTTGTAACCGACTCTGGTGGCATCCAGGAAGAAACCACGTACCTTGGAGTCCCTTGCCTTACGGTTCGAGAAAACACAGAGCGTCCGGTCACTGTAGCGATCGGAACTAACATTTTGGTCGGCCGCGACATGAGATTGCTTAAATCGGAAATCAACCATATCCTCAATGGCAAATCTAAGCGGGGCGGAATTCCGGAATTTTGGGATGGAAAGGCAGGAGACCGTGTTGCGCAGGTTCTCCAATCCCTCGCATAATTTGTTTACTCGTTATCACAAAACAAGTTATTTATTTTAATTAAACTAATAAAACAATTCATTCGAGTGTTATGGACTCTCCGCTACTTAAGCGTGAGTCAGATTTACTATAGGTTGGCGCGCCGGTTCCGTGTTCGTTGGTGGCGGCTCACAGGCACGAAAGCTTCCTACACGGATACTAACAGCGGAATCAGACTATTCAGTATCTTCCCGGGCGTTCACGAGATCAGCATGCATACCGATCGATGGCAAAGGGAGATTCAAACCGCCACCAAAACTTTCGAAAATCTTAAAAAAAGGTCTTTCAACTTTTTAAACGTAGAGCATCAATTCAAAGGAAGCATCAACTGGAATAGCAAAGCATTAAGTCAGCTATGGATTTATAACCTACATTATTTTCATTACCTTCAGCCTCTCAATGTGTTGCGGGCACTAGGCCAGGCTGAAGAAAGTTATGCAGTCGCCAAGGATTTGATGCTTTCATGGATAGAGGCGAATCACCAATTGAAGGGAGATGGTTGGCACCCCTATACGATTTCTTTACGAATAGTCAATTGGATCCAAACCGCCCAGAGTTTCCAAAATGAACTGGAGAGCGATGTTGCTTTCAAATCGAAGCTTTTATCTTCGATTTACTTTCAGGTTGAGAATCTCTCGAACAACTTAGAATTTGACGTTCGAGGAAATCATTTACTGGAGAATTTGCGCGCCTTAATTTGGGCCGGTTGCTTTTTTACGGGGCCTGAGTCCGATAGATGGTTTGATCGAGGACTGTTGCTGCTGGAACGGGAAGTTCTCGAACAGGTGCTTCCAGATGGGGGTCATTTCGAACGGTCGCCTGGTTACCATCTTGTAGTTCTTAAGGATTTAATTGAAATTAGCTGTTGTTTACGACAAGCCAAACAATCTGCTCCTGATTGGCTGCTCGCCGCAATATCAAGAATGTTAGCATTTATTGACGCAACGTTCGGTCCTGACTATGCAATTCCAATCCTCAAGGACACAGCGATTGATTCAGCCCCATCCGTCCAGGAAGTATGTAGCGCCGGAGCTTTGTTGCTGCTCGATCAAAACTGTAAGTTTCATGAATCTGTTTCGTTTTATACTTTTTTGCTTTTTGGCGAAACAGGCGAGCGACAATTTCATCAGTGGAGCCGAACTCGCCGCGTGTCCCAACAGCGCTACCTTCAGGACAGCGGCTATATTGTAATTGCGACTCCTGATCATAACGATCATTTCCTCTTGGATGTAGGGAAGCCATGTCCGGATTATTTGCCTGCTCATGCTCATGCTGATTTGCTCAGCTTCGAGCTTTGGGTCGGCGGTTCAAAGTGGCTTTGCGATTCTGGCGTGTACTGTTATGCACCAGGGAAATGGCGGGATTATTTTCGTTCGACCCGAGCTCACAATACTGTTGAAGTAAATTCAAGAAATCAAAGCGACGTTTATGGAAGTTTTAGAGTTGGTAAACGCGCTCGTCCTTTTGGTGTCGGTTTGGAAGAATTGAAAGGTGGCATCTTCGCTGGGCAAGGCGCTCATGATGGTTACGAGACGCAAGAAGGAGTAATTCACCGCCGCATTGTCCTCAATTTCCCTGAGAAATATTGGGCGATAATAGACATTTTGGACGGAGTTGCAACTGCTGAAGGTCGCGGATTTTTTCACTTTGATCCAAATGTAATGGTGAATCAATTAAACGAAAAATCTTATTGCCTGGAAAGGGATGATCAGTCGCTTTTTCTCTCGGTTTTTGGAGAAGTGAGTTGCAGAATCCTACGTGGAGAGGTGAATCCCCGTTTGCAAGGTTGGAGATCGGATCATTTTGGCGATATTTCGCCGAATTCCTGCTTGGAAATTACTTGGAAAAATAACCTTCCCGCAACAAACGGTGTCATCTTTAGCAACGGAGCTGCGGCATTTTTCCAGACTCTGACTGTTTCGGAAGAACGGCTTCAATTTTCGATTCGATTTAACGATCAGGTATATAATGGTGAACTGCTTTTAGCTTCGTGAAAATTGCCGTTTTTTCTCACTATTTTTCGCCCGAAATAGGTGCTCCTTCAGCGCGTATCTTCGACATGGCTCAGCAATGGATTAAGTTGGGGCACGAAGTTGAGGTTGTAACCTGCTTTCCGAATCATCCGACCGGAGAACTTTATCCAGGCTATCGACAGGAAAAATACAGAACTGAAATTCTCGAGGGAATAAAAGTTCACAGATCCTGGACCTACATCACCCCAAATCGGGGCATTATTAAAAAAACAGTCGGCCATTTGACTTTTTTGATTTCTTCAAGGATGCACTCTATTCCGCGATTGACGGAGCCGGACATAACAATCGGGACTTCACCCACATTTTTCGCCGCTATGAGCGCTGCGACCGCTGGTCACAGATACAAAGCTCCATTTTTTATGGAGGTACGCGATCTTTGGCCAGCATGTTTCGTCGAACTTGGCGTATTAAAAAATAAGTTTCTCATTAAGCTTCTAGAAAAATGGGAGCTCGCGCTCTATCGGCGAGCAGATCGTGTCATAACTGTGACAGAAGCATTTCGCCAGAATCTTATTTCCCGTCGGATTCCTGCAGGCAAAGTGTGTAATATCCCAAACGGCGCGGACGAAGATTACTGGAAGCCCCAATCAACACCGCCTAGTTTGGCTCGTTCTTTAGGAATAAACGAGGCTTTTACAGTACTCTATATCGGAGCTCACGGAATTTCACAGGCTCTATCGAAAGTTTTAGACGCCGCACGAATTCTTAACTTCGGGCCTAATATTCAATTTGTTTTCGTCGGAGAGGGAGCGGAAAAAGAGAAACTCATTAACCAGGCCCGGCAGCAGCAACTAAATAACGTTTTCTTTTTCAATTCAGTAAACAAAGAACAAGTGCGAAAGTTTTATGCCGTCGCTGACGTGTGCCTTGTACCGCTAAGAGATATTTCCCTCTTTCAGAGCTTCATCCCTTCAAAGATGTTTGAGATGATGGCCATGGAAAAGCCAATCATTGCGAGCGTACGAGGTGAGGCGGCAATCATATTAGAGGAGAGCAAAGGGGCTCTGGTAGTGCCGCCCGAAGACAGCAAAGCCATCGCCAACGCCATTTTAAAAATTTATCAAGACCCATCTCTGAAGCAAGAAATGGGTGAGGCAGGCCGCGCTCATGTAATCGCCAATTACTCTCGGCGGGCGCTTGCGGTAAAATATCTGGATTTGATGAATGAGGAAATTTCCAAGCGCAAATGATGAAAGTTCTTGTGACAGGAGGCACCGGTTTTACGGGACGTTTTGTGGTTTCCGAGCTCACCAAGAGGGGAGTAAAAGTTCGGTGTTTGGTTCGCACTCCTGCTAAAGCAACCTTACTGCCTGCCGAAGCGGAAATCACATTTGGTGATCTCTCTGACCGAGCCTCACTGGACAAAGCCTTTACCGGCGTCGATCACTTGATTAACGTCGCATCCTTAGGATTTGGGCATGCGCCTTTGATCATTTCTGCGGCTGAAAAGGCGGCGGTGAAACGGGCGGTATTCATTAGCACCACAGCAGTGTTTACTCAGCTCAACGCGCCAAGTAAAGCCATGAGGCTAGCTGCGGAGAAGCAGATTGAGAATAGCCAGTTAAATTACGTTGTTCTTCGTCCGACTATGATCTACGGAACGTCCGCTGACCGAAATATCTCCCGATTAATCTCCTATTTAGCAAAATGGCCGATAATTCCAGTGGTTGGGAGTGGAAATTATTTACAGCAGCCAATATATGTCGAGGACCTTTCTCAATTTATCTGTAACGCTGGACTCACCACTCAGGCTTCAAGACGCTGTTTCAATGTTTCGGGTGCGGAAGCACTTACTTATAATGAGGTAATCGATACGATCTCTTCATTACTACAGAAAAATGTTCGGAAGATTCACTTCGCGGCCCGTCCCATAGTTTCTCTACTCAAGCTGGTCGAAAATGCTGGTGTTAAAATGCCGATCAAGGCTGAACAAGTAAAGCGGTTGAACGAAGATAAAGCATTTGACCACCAAGAGGCCGCTACAGAATTCGGGGTTACTCCACGAACATTTGCTGCGGGAGCAAAGCTGGAATTGCAACAAATGGGGCTTCTGGAATGACCCAATTTCTCTACTTCTCGGTTGCTGCTGCCCTCTCGTGGCTTCTCTGTTGGCCAGTCTATCGCTTCCTTCGCCGGTTAAATATCGTAGATCGTCCAAATGAACGGTCCAGTCATAGTCGGCCAACTGTGCGCGGTGGAGGGATCGCTATTTTGTTGGTTATCGTCCTCGGCTCAGCGTTGAGTTGCATAACAACCTCACATTATCTACTGCTTGTAATTCCGCTCCTTGCTTTCGGCATGGGCGTGGTTTCCTTTTTAGATGACATCCGTCCTGTCTCGCCTACTGTTCGGTTTTCATGTCATGCCTTCACTGCGCTATTCTCATTAGGCGTATTGTTTTTTCCGCTTCGCGGACAAATGTTTAGTTCTGCTCCCACAGCTCTCCTCTTCTTTGGCTTGGCAGCTGTTCTTTTCATTTGGATCACCGGTTATACAAACGCCTTCAACTTTATGGACGGAATAAACGGTTTGGCTGGCACTCAAGCCTTTCTCACGGGTGTCGGTATGGCTATGCTGGTAATTGACCAAACCCGGCAATTTGACGCTTCTATCCAGACTGCTCTCATCGTATCTGGAGCTGGCCTCGGATTCCTGCCGCACAATTTTCCTCGAGCGCGGATGTTCATGGGAGATGTGAGCAGCGCTCCACTTGGGTTTTTGTTATCATTCCTGGTGGTATGGCTTGCGGCGAAACATGGATGGGAACTCCTCTTTCCCCTTGCACTGATGCACACGAATTTCGTTCTTGATACAGGGATAACTCTACTCCGACGAATATTACGCGGCGAAAAATGGCATCAACCACACCGCGAACATTTTTACCAACGGTTGGTTCGTGCAAAGAAATCACATGCTT
>WBXJ01000174.1 GCA_008933045.1 Verrucomicrobiota bacterium | reverse complement strand
TGTAAATTCAGCCGCCACCGAGTGTTCGACAATCACTCGACTTGTCGCGGTGCAGGCTTGGCCCGTAAGGCCAAACGCCGCCCGACTCACGAGAGTCACCGCCAGATCGAGATCCGCATCTGCTAGGACAATCGTAGGGTTTTTCCCACCCATCTCCATCTGAGCACGCGCCATCCGTTGCGCCAATTGCAAGTAGACCTGGCGACCTACCGTGTAGGAACCCGTGAACGACAACGCGGCGACTCGTGCGTTGGTTGCGAGTTCTCCCCCCACCGCTCGTCCATCCCCCACAACCACATTCAATACACCTTTGGGCAACCCCGCTTCCGACAATGCACGAGCCAATTCCAGTACCATCGCCGGAGCTTGGCTTGCGGGTTTGATCACCACCGAGTTACCGGACACGAGCGCCGGAGCGAGCTTCCAACTTGGAATTGCGATCGGAAAATTCCAAGGCGTGATCAGTCCCACCACCCCGAGCGGTTGTCGCGTGGTGTAGAGCAGGTTTCCAGGTAGATCATGCGGGAGAGTTTCCCCACCAAGCGTGTAGCTTAAGCCGCTGTAAAACCGGAAAATATCCACCGCTCTCTGCACTTCGCCCGTACTTTCCCCGAGGGTTTTTCCCTCCTCTCGCATCAGCAACTCAGCCAGTTCTGCTTTCCTCCCCTCCAGAATCTGCCCTGCCTTACTCAGAACACGACCCCTTGCCACGGATGTCTGCCTTCCCCAGCCTACCTGAGCTGCTGCGGCTGCTTCAATCGCTTGCGCCGCCTCCGCTGATCCGCTCATTGGATATCTCGCCACGATCTCGCGAGTATCGGCGGGGTTTCGGTTCTCGAATGTTTGTGCTGAAATGGCTCCAACCCATTCTCCACCAATAAAATTCTGATACTCCTTCATAGGTGCTCTTCTGTGTAATCTCCGACGTTCTATGGCGACCGAGTCTTACTGCAAATAAAAAAGGCGGTCAACGCCTCAGCGTGACCGCCTGTGAAAAAATCAACACACCGATTAGGAACGGGGACTCAACTTCTTTTCGACCTTGGTCTTTTCCAACACGACATATTTCGGCAGACCACCTTCGGTGACGGGTCGAACCTCACCTTCGATCAACGGGCGAGCATACTCCACAAACTTTTCGTTCGGGAGGAACCCATCCTCACTGATCCATTCGCGGGGCAGGAAGTGCTCCACGTTGGCAATGTCATTCAAATCCTGAAGATCGGTCGTCACTTTGTAGGGAGCATTGGAGGTGCGCACGAGTTTCACCATAAATCCGCTCCGCCCCTCGATAGCCGCCTTGACCGCTGCCTCGCCGCATTGCGCCGCCTCGTTAGCATCTGTCAAACTTGCAAAATGGGCTGCCGATCTTTGGGCATAGCCTAGTTTGACAGTGCGAGTCTTGGTATTCAGTTTGCCCTGCACCAGTTCCGCCAGCCGCTCGGCTGCACCGGAGAGCACTGCGTGACCAAACGCATCCACACGGGATTTATCTGCACCTAATTCCTCGCCTTGGGCGTTCTTCAACCCTTCTCCAACTACCACGATACAAAACTTGTTTGCGGCGACTGTTTCCTTGACCTTTGCCAAGAACGCGGCCTCGTTGAAGGCAATCTCAGGCATGAGGATAATGTGCGGCGCATCGGCTGGATTTCGTTTCGCCAAAACCGTTCCGGCTGCTATCCAGCCTGCCGAACGCCCCATGACTTCCACGATGCAACAAGAACCGTCGTCCGTCGCCATTCCGCCCACGTCCATTCCAATTTCCATGACCGTTGTCGCGCAATACTTGATTGCCGAACCGTATCCGGGGCAGTGATCTGTGTGTGGAAGATCGTTATCAATCGTCTTTGGCACCCCGACCACGCGAATTTCGTAATTGCGCTTAACCGCCTCAGCATGGATCCGGTTCGAGGTATCCTGCGAATCGTTGCCACCCGCGTAGAAAAAGTAACGGATGTTATGAGCCTCGAACACTTGAAACAGGCGATCCATGTCCTTGGCAGCGGCCTCGGGATTTTTCGTGAAATTGATCTTGTAGCGGCAAGTGCCAAACGCTGGCCCCGGTGTGAATTTCAGACCCTCTATCGCCCTAGCCTTCTCCTCATTCAGGTCGATCAGCTCTTCGTTCAAGATGCCTAAAATACCATTCAATCCGGCGTAGATTTCCTCAATGCATCCATGGCGACCTGCTTCTTGCACTACCCCAGCCACGCTTGCGTTGATGACCGCAGTCGGCCCACCCGATTGCGCCACCAATAAATTTCCAACTAGTTCTCCCATAAAAGTATTGTTCTCGTCGTATGCGGACAAAAAATCCATCCGCCTGCAGGCTTGTTCTGGACAATTAACCGCAGTCAAACCATGCCAACCGCCTCACCCCTTGTCAAAGATGATTATTCTACAACCGCTTCAGAAACCAAAATTCCCTTCACCAACCCCAGCAGATTTCAACCACCGATGCAGCTCATAGTCCGCTCAGGTTGTTCGAATTCGCTCTCTCCGATATGATGGCGATCTTCCTTTCCCCAAACGATTTCCCTGAGTCGCCTCTGGATTGTCGCATCGTCCGCTCCACCTCGAATCAACCCTCGGAGATCATGCTCCCCCAGACTGAAGAGGCAGGTTCTGATTTTGCCATCCGCAGTCAACCGCAACCGGTTGCAATGGCCGCAAAATGCTTCTGTCACTGGCGCGATAATCCCCACCTCGGATTCTGTGCCGTTCACCTTCCAGCGTCTCGCCGTTTCGGAAGGTTGGGTGCTCACCACAGGCTCTAGCGTGAAGTGGTTCGACAATTGCTCCAAGATTTCGCGGCCTGAGACCACCAATTCCCGCAACCAGCCTCGACTAGAATCCAGCGGCATGAACTCGATGAACCTCATTTGAACCCCTTCCGCCATCGCGAATCGAACCAAGGCGACCAATTCATGGTCGTTCAATCCACGGATCACGACAGCGTTAATCTTTACCGGATTCATCCCGAGCTGCTTTGCCAAACGAATCGAACGGATCACCTCGTTTAAGCCCTCGCGGCCCGTCATTTTTTTGAAATTCGCTTCGTCTAAAGAATCGAGGCTGAAGCTCATTCTTGTAAGCCCTGCGTCCCGTAGAGCCTGCGCTTTTCGGTTAAACAGGAACCCGTTACTGGTCATGGCTAAGTCCTTCAAACCTGGAACGCTCGCCAGTTTGCCCACCAATAATTCGATATTCTGACGCAATAACGGTTCGCCTCCGGTCAACCGCACCTTTTCGACTCCTAGCTCTGCAGCTATGCGAACCACTCGCTCGATCTCCTCGAAGGTTAGTATCTGGCTCTTGGGTTGCGAGGGTGGCAACGCGAGCTTAATCGGCGTCGGGTTTTTGAGCGGATCAAATTTGGAGCGATAGAAATTCGCCGCTTGATCCGTCTCCGGTAGACAATACACGCATCGAAAATTGCAGCGATCGGTGACACTGACCCTTAGGTCACGCATCACCCGACCAAATGAATCGGATAGTATCCGGGTGCTCATCCAACGTTTTCAGGCACCAGAGAATGTCGCGTGCTCGCTCTATTTCACCACGGCGGGGGCGTTGGTGTTTTGTTTGAGTTCGACGTTGAGATCAAAATTGGGCTTCACCACACGCGGTGGCGGGTTCATGCTTTTCATCATCCGTTCTCCGCCCTTGGAGTCGCCGTATAGGCCCCGCTTGATCCAGTCTAATCGTTTTGAGATCGAGAGTTCGTCCTTCAGCTTTTTCACTTGATCACGAAGGATGGCTAGATCATGAAATTGGCGTTCGAGCGCGGATTTCTCCGCCTGCAACCGTTTCAATTCCTTCAATAAAAACTCCCGATCGCCTTCGGACGCGGCCAATTTTTTCTGGGTGGCGTCAATCTTTCCTTCCAGTGAAGTGATTGAGCCGTTCAAATCTGCCATTTTCTTTGTCAGATCATCACGTTCCCCTTCCAAATCGGTGATGCGCGCTTCTTTCTTTGTAATCTCCACCGTGAGCGCCGCGATTGCTGCCTTGGCGTCTGCCTCAGTTTTTACTAAATTTTTTGAGGTCTTTACCAAGTTGTCGGAGACCTTTCCCAACTCCTCGGTGCGCGTCTGCAAATCTTTATCCAACGAAATATTCACTTCTGTCTGCTCCCGCAGCGCAATGTCCTTCTTAACCACTTGGTCGGCGAGGGAAGTAATGCGGGCCCCATCCTCAATCCCCTTTTCCACCGCTTTGGTATGCCGGTAGTAAAGCGACGCGCTTAGCAAAAGACAGAGGATGATCAAGAGGATCGCAACAGGTTTCGAGTTCATAGTTCTGGTAGCTGGTTAAACGATGCGAGATGTCCTCGGTTTTGACAAGCCTACATCTTCACCTTGAATTAGTGACGGATCAACTTACATTCTATTCATGCTTTTGCCAACTGAAGCACCAGTCATGACCTTGTCGAGTTCAACCCTGTTTCCACAGGGCATGCTCCCGTTGTTTATTTTCGAGCCTCGTTATCGAATGATGCTGGCCGAATCCTTGGCCACACATCGCACCTTTGTTGTGGCGTTGCGCAAACCCGGGCAAACGCGCGAAACACCCTGTACCGTTGCGGGGCTCGGCTTGATTCGTGCCTGCGTGCAATACAAAGATGGAACCTCGCACCTCGTCCTCCAAGGGTTGGCTCGCGTCGCCCTAGGAAAGGTTTCGCGCTACAAACCCTTCCGTGTCCAACGAATCGAACCTATTCCAACCTTCATCTCTGAAAAGACACGCATTACCTCCTTGGCTTCAAAAGTCGTGGATATCGTCGCGAAACCAAATCAATACGGTTGGGAAATCCCGTTGCACCTTGTGATGGCTCCCGAGCCCAAAGGAAAGTCAAATTCCACACCCGTATCCTTCGACCATATTTTGCAGCATCTTCGCCGTATTCAGGATCCCTGCCAACTGGCTGACATTATTTCCGGTGCTTTATTAGATGATGTTCTGGAACGTCAGGCCATCCTCGAAACAGCCGATCTCGAACAGCGTCTCACTCTTTTAATTAAGTTCCTCCTCGCCAAAGTTAAGGCTCGCTCCAAACAAAAATCATGACTACTACTCCCCTGTCACCAGACGCTCCACAGCGTGAACCCTCCCGAGAAGAAATCTTCACCTCGCTTTTCGCGGATACCATCAAGCAACAGGCAACCACCGCGCTCATGTTCCTAGGTAGAATTCCCAACCCCGAGACGGGCGAGCGGTTCCAAGAACCTGATTCCGCCAGAGTTTATATCTATCAACTGGAAATGCTCGAGGCACGCACTCGCGGCAATCTGACTCAGTTCGAACAAGATTTTCTCGCTAAAGGTCTCACCGCCGTGCGTCAGGCTTTCCAAGAGGTCACAGGTCAAGATATCACCCCGGGACTCGCTGCCGAAGCTCCGTCGGTCCCAGTCGTGGAAACCACACCCGCACCCCTGCCCCCCGAGGCTCCAGCCCCAGTCCCCACAGCCCCACCCGAATCTCGCAAACGTTATTCAAAGACCTATTGAGCACCCCATGAAACCTATTCCAAAAAACTATTTGATTACTCGCAGCGCATTCCTACTCTCGGTGGCAGCAGCCAGTTGGGCGGTGACGCACAACGCATCCGCTGCCGAGGTCACCCCTAAAACATCATCACCCATGATCGAAAATAAAGAATTCGGAAAAACTTCCGACGGCACTTCTGTTCGCCTTTTCACCTTGCGCAATAAGAACGGCGTGGTGGTAAAGCTAACCAATTTTGGTGGCATCATCACCGAGATACTAGCACCGGATCGCTCGGGCAAGCTGGGTAATGTCGTGTGCGGTTTTGATAATCTGGAAACCTATCTCAAGGGACACCCCTTTTTTGGCGCGGTCGCTGGTCGCGTCGCTAACCGGATCGCCAAAGGAAAGTTCACCCTCGACGGGAAGGATTACACTCTGGCGATCAACAACGGCCCCAACCATCTCCACGGTGGGATTAAAGGGTTTGATAAACAAGTCTGGGCTGCGGAGGTGTTACCCGATCAATCCGTCCGCATGACCTATACCAGCAAAGATGGCGAGGAAGGTTATCCGGGGAACTT
>WBXJ01000173.1 GCA_008933045.1 Verrucomicrobiota bacterium | reverse complement strand
TACCTCCAGCACCTTAGTGAACGGCGGTCGTAATGCGGCAATAATCTTCCGACCCTTCGTGGGAGTGACCATTGAGAATTCAATCTTCACCGATTTCAATGAGCGTGCGATTGAGTTGGATACCCGTAACACGATCAGCGCGGCGAACGTGGTCACGAACACGGGTCACCTGAAGAACAACCTGTGGTGGGGTTTTGTGACGGGTTCTGGCTCAGCGAACGTCAATAACACGATCACGAACATTTCCCGCAACACGATCGCCTCCAACTATTGGTCCATCGCAGCATTCAACAATCAGATCGCGAATCCATTGCTGGTCAGCATCAGTCGCACGAACGTCGGAGCAACTCTTGATCCTCGTCCCCAAGCCGACAGCCCCGCCCTAAGCGACGTGGCCTTGATTCCAATTGATGGATTCCTCACTACTGTCAACTATCGCGGTGCTTTCGCCCCAGGTCAGGGCAATTGGCTCGCAGGTTGGACTGCATTGTCCGAGTATCAAATCGTGACCGGCAATGGTGGAATCCATCCTATCGACGCACCGACTGGTGCTGTGGTTCCTACTCAACCTTCGCTGGCTATCGCACGCGTCGGTGGTGTCGTCCGACTGACGGTTCCAACTCAGTCGAATGTGAGCTACCAAGTTCAATCCTGTAATACTCTGGGAGCTTCTGCTGTCTGGGTTAACGAAGGTTCAACAGTTTCGGGCACAGGATCCCCTGTGACTGTTGATATTGCTGAGTCCAGCACAACGAAATTCATCCGCGTCGTCACTCAGTAACGCCGGATTTTATTCCATCAGGCGGGGAGAGGTTTTATGAACCCTCCCCGCTTTTTGCTGTCTAGGTGGACAGCGCTCGAAGTTTGCGTGAAAGTGGTTTTCTTTGCGTATAATGATAGAATGACGCCAGTTAATATGAATACGCCTGTTTCCTCGAACGACGATCTCGCGCTGCGCCGAATTGTGCGTGATGCACACCCCGATGCGCAATTGCCTCCTGGGTTTTCGGCTGCAGTTTGGCGACGGATACAGATTCACGCTGATGCTGGAGCTAATTGGGGCAGTCGATTCGATCGTTTAGTAGACTGGTGTTTTCTCCCCCGTCACGCGCTCGCCGGCATGGCGAGTATGATTATTCTCGGTGTTTTGGCAGGTTGGTTAACCTCCCAGCCTGACACGTTTCGTTCATCGCAGGAGCATTACCTTGCACTTGTGAATCCCTATCAGGCAAAACCCTGAGCACTCATGAAACGGGGTACTTTTATTTTGTTCACCTTGCTGGCTGTGGCTGGGGGGTGGTTTGCGGCGGGTTATTACGGTGCTCAACATTTTCGCGCCGCGACATCAACACCGACAGTGGATGAGCTTGCATGGATGCAAGTCGAGTTCGCCCTCACATCGCAACAGATGGACAATGTCCGTAAGGTGCATAACGAATACCGTCCTCGATGCCGAGAAATGTGCAATCGCGTGGCGGTTCGGCAATCTGAGTTAGTCCTACTCTTGCAGGCCAGTGGTGAGATCACTCCTGCCGTCCGCGCGAAGCTTCGCGAAGCCTCAGACCTCCGCGCCGACTGCGAGTCTGCGATGTTGCAGCATTTTTACCATGTCAGCCAAGCCATGCCTGCTCCACAGGGAAAACGATATTTGGAAGAAATGCACCGACTCACTTTGGTGCCTCACGTTGGCAGTCCCGCACTGATGGTGGGGCCGGATTCGCACGCGCATGGCCACCCACACTGAGAGTGCTGCGGAGGATCGACAGGACATGCAGCGACTCCTGCAAGGAGTCGATGCCGCTCTGGACACGTTGATGCAGCGGCATGGTGCCCCCATCATTCGGTACCTGCATCGCATGGTTGGGGATGAGGAGGAGGCAAACGATTTAGCGCAGGAGACCTTTGCTCGAATTTATCAACACCGCAGTCGCTTTGATCCCCAGCAGGTTTTTTCGACTTGGGCCTACACCATCGCAGGTAACCTAGCCCGTGATTTCTTGCGTCGGCGCAAACGTCGTCCGACCGATTCATTGGAGGCTCAGGTGGCTGAAACCAATCTGAGCCTACGGGAGACCATTCCGGATGGACACCCGTTGGCACCGGATCAACTGCAGGCACGCGAACAGCGGATCGCCGTGCGGCGAGCCGTGGCGAATTTATCTGAGGATTTGCGCGAGGCAGTCGTATTGTGCGAATTGGAGGATCAGCCGATTGTCATTGCCGCAGCAATTCTGAAAACGACGCCAAAAGCAATCGAGTCTCGGCTCTATCGCGCCCGAAAACTCCTTCGCTCTCAGTTAAAGAGTTGGTTGTAGAAATCAGCGCAGGAACGCTTCGTGTAATCCGCCGTCCACCGTGATGATTTGGCCAGTTGTTTTACTCAATCGTTGGGTGATCAACAGGAAGAATGCTTCCGCTTGGTCAGCAGGCGTGATGGGTGCTTTGGTCAGCGTCCGGTCCGCGTAGAATTTGGCTAACTTGCTCACAAGCGAATCCGTGGCCTCATCCTCCGTGAAAGGGATATTGTATTTAGCAAGGGAACCAATCACCCGATCCCGAGGAAACATCGCGCTGCCCTGCACCACAGTAGCCGGAGCAACCCCGTTAACACGGACGATCGGCGCCAGTTCCATGGCAAGTTCACGCACCAGATGGTTCGCAGCAGCTTTTGAGCAGTCGTAGGCGATGCTGCCCTTCTTGGCAACCACCGCGTTGGCCGAAGTGGTCAGGACGAGACTCCCCGTCAGCCCTTGATCCTTCCACGTTTTTGCAGCCTCATCCCCGACGATATAAGAACCTGTCACATTGACATTGAAAGTGAACGCCCATTTCTCATCAGGAATATGGCCCGTCATGTCGCTCGGCCAAAAAACACCTGCAGTGATACAGATGGAATCAAACCCACCGTAAGCGAGCGCAACCTGATCGAGCATCGAGCGCACGCTGGCTCGGTTAGTAATGTCGCACGCCAGCCCCAGCGCAGGGCCACAGTTCGACAACCCCGTTCCTGCGACACCAATCCCCATCCCATATTTGTCGCTGATTTCTTTGGCAGTAGCTTGCGCACTCTCTGCCTTCATATCGACGCAGACAATATGAGCACCCTCTTTGACAAGGCGATGAGCCACCTCTTTACCGATCCCCGATCCCGCACCGATAACAATGACCACTTGCCGAGCCAGTTCCTTCTCCGCCGGCATACGCTTCAGTTTCGCTTCCTCCAGTAGCCAGTATTCGATATCAAACGCCTCTTGTTGAGGTAAGGCGATGTAACGATCTATCGCCTCCGCGCCGCGCATCACCTCGACCGCGCAATTGTAAAATTCCGCCGTCACACGTGATTCGCTCTTGTCCTTGCCCCAAGCGACCATTCCTACACCGGGTATAAGAATCACCGTGGGGTTTGGATCACGCATCGCCGGTGAATTAGATCGTTTGCAGCGGTTGTAATAGTCGGCGTAATCCTTCCGATACTGTTCCAGACTTTGGATGAGATCTTTTTTCAGAGCACCGACAAACGTATCAACCCAAGCGTCATCGAAGGTGGTCACCGTGGTGGGAGCCAGTCGCATGTACAGTGGCTTAATCTTCGTGCGTAAAAAATGATCTGGACATGAGGTGCCCAGCTCGGCCAGTCGAGGGGCATCCTGACTGTTCACGAAACGAAGGATTTTCTCATCATCCTGCACAGTGCCGACCAATCGTTTTTTCTGGCTTACTTGACCCCGCAGCCAAGGTAGTAACTTTGAAAACACGCGGCCGCGCACCTGCTCAGGGAGCGACGAATGGAGCGCCCCTCCAAAAGCTGTCGCGTCTCCTCCTTTAGCCGTATACTTGGCATCGATAAATTGCGCCGCCTTCTCGATCAGATTAAGACTCCGAAAGTAACATGCCTTTTCATTGTCATCCCAGTTAATCAAACCGTGCTGACCCATCATGATCCCACGCGCCTGCGGGTTGTTTTGGCAGATCGTTTGCATCGCCAATCCCAGCTCAAACCCAGGACGAATCCAAGGGACATACGCCACCTCCGCACCAAAAATCTCCTGTGTTAACTCCACGCACCGCGCACTCGCCGCAATCGAGATAGCCGCATTCGGATGAGTATGATCAACGTGCTTCGATGGAATAAACGAGTGCAGGGGGGTGTCGATCGAAGAGGCCCGTGGATTGAGATTAAAAGTCGTGTGATTATACATCCCCACCATCTCATCTTCCGCAGCCGATTTCAGCCCTTTGTCGGCCCGTTGCGCGTAGACGGTCTGCAGGCTCAGTAATTTGCCTTGGTAAAGCGACGAGAAATTCTCCCGCAATGACGTGCGCAGATCGCCGCCCGACCCTTTTACCCAGAGCACCTCGACCGCTTCTCCCGTCAATGGATCTTTCTCGAAGATTTTCGCGGAGGTATTCCCACCCCCGGTATTCGTGATGCGTTGATCAGTGCCTAGCTTGTTCGAGCGATAAATAAGACGGCCGACTGGATCGAGAGCCGAAACTTCCGCGTCATTCCAAAGGTTGCTGACAAATTTATAAGTGATCTCAGGCATAAATCAAAGACTCCGCATCGTTACCCGACCCCCACAAAAACAGAAGCAAAAAATCACACAGTTTCGAGCGTTTGTGGCTTTCCAACACACGGGAAACTAGGCTTCGATCCTTGGAATCGGCTGAGCTGTTCCTTCCGCAGGTTGAGGTTCCGTGGCGGGACGATGTTGCCCCACCAGCCACTCAAAAAGGGGTGATGCCATCAGAGTCGTTACCACCGCCATGATCACCAGCGTCGCGAATAATGTGTGCGAAATAATCCCCCGTTGCAGACCGATGTTAATAATAATCAACTCCATCAGTCCACGGGCATTCATCAGCGTCCCAATTCCCAGTGATTCGCGGTTTGAAATACCCGTTGCTCGAGCGGCCAACCAACACGCGACTCCCTTGCCACCCACCGCCGCGATCATCACCAAACCCGTCATCAACCACAAATATCCTGAGTTCAATAGACCCATGCGAGTATTCAGTCCCGAATAGCAGAAAAACAGCGGCAGCAGCAGTGCCACCGTGAGAGGTTGAATACGATCAATCAGAGCGCGTGTGACCACTCCACGAGGCATGGCAATCCCCATCACGAAGGCTCCAAATACCGCATGCAACCCAATCCCGTCAGTAAACCAAGCACCCAGGGCTAACAGGATCAGGCAGAGTACGAACTCGCGATCGGAAAGCTCGCCTCGCTTCTCGATGCCTCGGGCCCAGCGGGTCAACAGCGGTTTGATGATTAACAGAGTGCCTACGACATAACCGACCCCACCCACCATGTTGATGATCGCATGGGTAAAATTACCATCGAAACTCGCCAGCACGATGGCCAGCAGACACCACGCTGCGGCGTCATCAATCGCTCCCGCCCCCAGAGCCACAGTCCCCATGGTTGTGCCGGCAAGCTTTTTGAAATGGATAATCCGGGCCAACATCGGAAAGGCGGTAATGCATAAGGACGCTCCTAAAAAAAGCGAAGCTTCGAAAAGCGTCGTTTTTTCGGGATAGAACGACGTATACCGATAAAAATACCATCCCAGTGCCGATCCAAGGATAAACGGAGTGATCATCCCTGCTAATGAAACAGCGACCGCACTTCGCAACCGTTGTTGGATAATATCTAGTCGAAACTCCAAGCCCACCACAAACATGTAAGCAGCTAATCCAAGCTGTGAAACGGGGAAGAGAACCTTCATCGAATCCGCTGGAAAAAGCCGATTTGCCAATTCCGGCCAGAATAATCCTAGCAACGAAGGCCCAAGCAAAACACCTGCAATCATCTCAGCGACAACCTGAGGTTGGCCAAATCGTCGGGCCACAAGACCGACCCCTTGGCAAACCGCCAAGATCACGGCGATCTGAAGAAAGAATTGAACCGCCAGTTGCAGGGTGCTCACATCCAGACGATAGCACAAAACCTTGTGGTAACAGAAATAATATCTTGATATGATTGTGATGCCGTGTTGATATCACCAAGCATTCCATGGAACTCAGACACCTGCGCTATTTTCAAGCGGTGGCCGAGGAGAAAAGTTACTCCCGCGCCGCCCGTCGGCTCCGCGTGGCCCAACCCGCCCTCAGTCGTGCGGTCAAGGAAGTCGAAGCTTTTT
>WBXJ01000172.1 GCA_008933045.1 Verrucomicrobiota bacterium | reverse complement strand
CAAGCGAATAAGGGTTGGCACCTTTGGATAAATAAGGCGTGACTTTGCATTGGTTTATCCCTTCACGTTACGGTCCTCCTAAATCATTCGTCAAGCTCAGCCATCGCCCACAGCAAAATAGCGAATTGAATCAAATTATTACTGTACTAGCAGGGACCCCGCACCAGGGACTCGATCTGGTGAGAATGCTGAAGACAGAACCCAAGAACTTAATATTTCATTTTTGTTGGCATGTGAGATTCTGATAAAAGAACCACACCCTTATTTCAACCGATTTAGGAAATTGGCAGAGGAACTTAGGTTAGGTCTGAACGATTGGGAGCATGTCGATTTATTCTTGAATCGTACACCCAACCAAGAAGAACTTAAGGTACAGCTTTTTCCAACTGGAGAACCTGCAGAGTCTTCAGAGTGTGGTATTGCCCAGTTGGAACTTACCTTACCCGCTATCCTTAAAGCCCAGCCTCGAGTAATTATAGTAAGGAATGCATTCGCTTCGGACGTGCTTGTGAAATATCAAAAGTGGCCATCGTAACTAAACCCCGACAAAGGATGGTAGAAACTTCAAATACAAGGGCGGACTGTGCCTGTGTTTTATACTGGTACGCTTGCAGCGCAATGCCCCCTGCACAAATATAATTGGCAACGACTTAAATGGCACGTAGGAAAGGCTTGGGCTGCAACTGGCCCCGTCGTTTCTACCGAGTGATCAAGGAGTAGTCCCACCGCACGGGCCGGACGGAGGCACCAATGGGTGGTTGCGTTTCCTTCATGAGAGGATTCCGTGCGCCCCGTTGGGGCCAGCCAGTTACGGCCTTCCACGGGATGGTTGACGGAAAGCCCCCTCGCTTTCATGCTTCAATGTAATCAATCAGAGATTTTCACTGAGGATGGACGCCAACGCATCATTGGATCTAGGATGAACCTATTGAATTTTAGAATCGAACACATCGGCTTAGCCGCAACGAAACCGGTGGATCTGCGAAATTGGTATGTCAAAGTCATGGGAGCAACGGAAATCTGGACCGACGCTGAAATCCCTCCGGCGTTTCTCGTCAGATTGCCCGGTGGCGAAATCTTGGAGATCTACCCTTCGACCATTGCCTTGCCTGAAACGTGTCACAATAAACTGGCCGGTTGGCGGCATCTCGCGCTGGGAGTGGAATCTATCGATGCGACAAAAAAAATATTGGAAGCGCGTGGAGTAGTCTTTGATCAACCGATCAAGCCTGCGGGAGGGAAAGGCCGAGTCATTTTTTTCCAGGATCTCGAGGGGAACCTCCTTCATTTGGTCGAGCGTCCCACAGACTGGAGGATTACCGATGGTTCCTTTCTCCAAGAAACGGTGGCTTGAATTGGAACCCTTTTCCCCGGCATGAGACTGTTTTCGTTTGCCAACACAATCTTGAACCGGTGGTGTTTAGCCGCGATCGGAGGGATTCTGCTGGGCTTGGCGTTTCCGAAATCAAATTGGGCCGGCTTCGCCTGGATCGGACCTGGGATTATATTATTCAGCGCGGCTGGAAGGCCCGGGGGAGAAGCCTTCCGACTTGGTTACGTTGCGGGAGTCATCCAATCATTATTCACCCTGCGGTGGTTGCTCCACATTCCATTCCCCGCCGGAGCCGTAGCGGGTTGGCTGGCACTCAGTGCGTATTTAGGTCTCTACACAGGACTCTGGGTTTGGATGGCCTGGCGATTCTTTCCAAACAAAACACCTCATCAATCCGCGCCAAGCCTCAACCGTGACACTGCAACTTGGTTCGCCCGCACGACATTGACCCAACGCGCTGGTTGGGCTTTGGTTGCGGCGATTTTTTGGGTTGGGAACGAGATGATCACGGCGCGATTACTCTCCGGTTTTCCGTGGTTAGGAGTGGGGATCACTCAGTCCGAGCTGGTTCCGATCATCCAAATCTCAAATATTACCGGGATTTATGGCGTTTCGTTTTTAGTTGTGTGGTTTTCGGTAAGTGCAATCTCAGCAACGATGGTTTTAGTGAGTCAGCCTGGGCCTCAACGCACATGGATACTCGATCTCGTACTCCCGATGGGCGGCATCTTACTGGCGATGCTCTATGGGTTTCAACAGATGGGCAGTTATCGCACCCCAACGGCGACTGCAAAGCTTGGGCTTGTGCAACCCAGCATTCCTCAAACGTTGATCTGGGATACCACAGAAAACAAATCTCGGTTTCAAAAACTAATTGAACTCTCAGAGCTGGCTCTCGCAACCAAGCCCGACTTGTTGATCTGGCCTGAGGCCGCTGTGCCGACGCTTTTACGACACGATCCCGACACAGCCAACGCCTTACGAGATCTTCTGGGACGGCACAAAACGTGGGCGGTGGTGGGGAGCGATGATGCCGACGTCGGGCCGAGTAATACTTCCAAAGATGCATGCTATTACAACAGTAGTTTTGCCATCAGCCCTAGCGGGATCATCGAAGGAATTTATCGAAAACGACGCTTGGTTATTTTTGGAGAATACGTGCCCCTTTTGCATTGGTTCCCCTTCTTGCAGCATCTAACCCCCATCGGTGAAAACGGATTAAGCGCAGGGGACAAACCCGTTTCGTTTTACGTCCCGTCGCGTGATGGCAAACATCGCATTACGCTCTCACCGCTGATCTGTTTTGAGGATGCGTTTCCGCATTCCGTGGGAGAATACGTCCAAGCAGACACGGATTTCTTATTGAATCTAACGAATGATGGATGGTTCGGTGAAAGCAACGCCCAGTGGCAACACGCAGCCCATGCAGTGTTTCGCGCTGTGGAGAACCGCGTGCCTGTTGTTTCCTGTGCCAACAACGGCTTAACGTGTTGGATTGACCCTTTGGGACGGATGCACGAAGTTTACTGGGGTCAGTCGGTGAATATTTATGGGGCCGGTTTCAAAACTGCGCAGGTTCCGATTCTCAATGGGGAAAAACGCGTCATGACATTTTACCATGAATACGGCGATGTGTTCGGATGGAGTTGCACCTCACTCTGGGCCGCAGCACTGTTGCTAGCCCTATGGCAAAGCTGGCGAACGCGGCAACAAGGAAAGTCCGCAGATTCATCATTAGTTTTTGAACGATGAGTTCCAAAAAGATCACACCGGAAACGATACGCAAGATGAAGGGCCTGCAATGCATCGCCGCGTTGACCGTGTACGATTATCCCATGACTCGCTTGCTCGATGAAGCTGGGGTGCCGCTGTTGCTTGTCGGCGACTCGTTAGGAATGGTGATGCTCGGTTTTCCGGATACGACTCACGTGACGATGGATCACATGGAACATCATGTCAGTGCTGCGGCCCGAGCTCATCCGAATGCACTTCTCACAGCGGATCTTCCCTACCACAGCTACGAAACGCCCGCACAAGCCGTGATCAACGCCAAGCGATTAATCAACGCAGGAGCTGAGGCGGTAAAAGCCGAAGGCGGGCGCAGAATCGCTCCTCAAATCAAAGCCATCGTAGACTCAGGCATTCCATTCTGCGGCCACTTAGGGATGCTGCCGCAAAGCATCCTTGAGGAAGGTGGGTATAAAATTAAAGGCCGGAACGAGAGCGAGCGAACGGATTTACTCGCCGATGCGGAAGCCGTCGAAAGCGCGGGTGCATTTGCGCTGATCCTCGAACTCGTCACGCCTGCGGTCGCTTCTGAAATTACCACGAGTCGAAGCATCCCCACCATTGGCATTGGTTCAGGCGTCGAGTGCGACGGACAAATCTTAGTCACTCACGATCTGCTAGGGACGTTCCCATGGTTCACGCCAAAATTTGTAAAACCTAGAATGTTAGGAAGCGTGTTGATGCGGGAGGCTGTCGCAGGCTGGTTAGATTCGATCCAAAACACCAAACTCTCATGCAAGAAAAACGGTTAACTCATCTGGATGCTCACAGTGAAGTGGCGATGGTGGATGTTTCGGCAAAACCCATTCAACTCCGTGAAGCCATCGCCTCGGGAGTCATTTTTTTACAGAGCGCCACTCTTGATTTAATCCAAGGTGACGCGATCGCCAAAGGAAACGTGCTAGCCACAGCCCGCCTCGCTGGAATTATGGCCGCAAAAAAAACGAGCGACCTTATTCCACTCTGTCATCCTCTTCTCATAACCCATTGCGAGGTTCAGTTTGATTTTCCTTCAACGCGGGATCGCATTGTCCTGCGTGCTAAGACGGTAGTCCAAGCGCAAACTGGAATCGAAATGGAGGCATTAGCCGCCGTATCGATCGCTGCTCTTACTATTTACGACATGTGCAAATCCGTGGACAAAACCATGCGTATTTCTGAAGTCCATTTAGTTTCCAAGACAAAATACTGAAATGAACGTCGGCATTATAACAATTTCTGATCGTGCTTCCCAAGGGCTTTACGACGATCTCGGCGGACCAGCATTAAAAAACGCGGCTGTAAACAACGGTTGGAAGGTATTGGCTGAAGCGTTGGTGCCCGATGAAAAGCGGGAAATCCAACGTGCGATTCGTGAGCAAATCAACCGAGGCTGTGTCCTGGTTTTGACCACTGGTGGAACGGGCGTCGCCCTGCGCGATGTAACCCCCGAAGCAGTGCGAGAAATCTCAAACCGCGAGCTTCCCGGGTTCGGTGAGATCATGCGCATGGAATCAATGAGAATCACGAAGAACGCAATTCTATCGCGCAACCTCGCAGTCGTGGTGGGTCAAACACTGGTGATCTGTCTGCCAGGAAAACCAAGCGGAGCGGTGGAATGTCTCAGTTTTGTGACCGGAGCTATTCCGCATTGTGTTGAAGTGCTGCAGGAGGTGCCAACCAGTTGTTGAGCACGCGAGCGGAATCAGTTTTCGATTATTGGGAATCTTCTTGTTCCCACCGTGGAAAAATCTCTGGCTTGATTTCCCCCCGGCGAATCAGTTCCTGCAAATCACGGATGATCGTCTTTCGAGCGACCCCAAATTCTCGTGCTAATGCCGAAACATTGGGACGGTCCTTGGCGTTGACTACCTGTTTGCGTAGTTCAGATTGTCGACTGAGTCGGTCGGTAGAGCGACTGAAAAGGAACTCTGCATCGATTCGTTTAGAGCGTTCCAACGCCTCGAAACCACGCAACACTTCACGATCTCCACACTCGTGCAACGCGACCTCCACCGTACGAACCAGACCATGGAGATCCACCGGTTTGCTCAAACAATAGTGCGCCCTGCGTGGGCCTTGCAACGCACCAATCTGTTGTTGCACTTCCAAGGCTCCCGACACCAAAATGATCGGAACATGGGGAGCCAGTTCCTTGAGTTCTGGGAGATAATCGAGACCTAAATCACCTTGGTCGAGGATATGATCGAGAAGGATCAAGCTCGGGATGGCCTTGGCAATTTTTAGCAACGCTTCGCTCCCAGTCGTCGCACGTACTAAATCATAAGCCGCTAAAGCCTCCTCGTACAACTCGTAATGCAGATCATCGTCCTCGATAATTAAAATCTGCGTCTTCTTCATAAACAAATTGAACGACTCCGAAGATAACCCAAAAACCCATCATCTGGAAACATTTTCACAAGGCACCAAAATTACAAAGGTTGATCCCCTTCCAATCATCGAACGAACGGCGAGTCCGAACCCTAGGGATTTGGCGAGTTCATACACCATCGAAAGGCCGAGTCCGGTACCTCTGCGAGTCGAAAAATCTTTTGTCGTAAAAAACGGTTCAAAAATTCTCGGCAACACTTCTGGAGAAATTCCTCCTCCATTATCACGCACCTCGATGACGGCATAGCGAGCCCCCAAATTGGGTTTCAAGACAATGCTCTCGGGGAGTAATTCTTGTAAACCGACTTGAAGCACCACTTCACCATGACCCGGCAAGGAATCGACACCATTCAGAATCAGATTGAGCAACATTTGTTGAAGCACCTCACGGGCACAAGCGGCGATGGGCGGTGGATCCTGAAGTTCCACCCGAATGTGAACCTCCGGCGGCAATCGATGATCTCCCAGAAGTCGCACAGTTTCGACCAACAGATCCTGTAAATTGCAAACAACCAAAGTTTGTTCTTCAATGCGCCCCAACCCTAACATGGCACGCACGATCCCGGCTCCTTGTTCCACCACCTTCTCGATTCGATCCACTCGAGTGCGAATTTTCTCCCGATCTTCTAGATGTGAACCGATGATCTGAGCTGAGCCTT
>WBXJ01000171.1 GCA_008933045.1 Verrucomicrobiota bacterium | reverse complement strand
CCCCAGCGTGCCGCCTCGCAGGCGATGGCCGCCTCGAGGCGTTTGGACCAATATTCATAGCGGTCCAGGGCGGGTTTCGCGGTCAATGCGCCGTTGCCGGTGAGATGCAGGCGGGCGCGTTCGACGAATAGTTTTTTGAAATTCTCGTTCCCGATGAGTTTGTGGAAAAGGCGCGTCGGACTTTGATCGTCATCGGCGCTAATCGAATTGGCGTCGATTTTTTCGAGGGTGCGTTCGCCATCCCAGACGAAGAAATAATATTTGCCCGGGGGCGAATGGGACCGAGCCGCGTACCAATTCGAGGCGCGATCCCAATCCGCGTTGCCGCCATAAAAATTCAAAATCATGAAATCCGCGAAGGCCGTCGGATCGAGCAGTTCGAGCGCTTCCCGCAGGCGCGCGGAATTCGTCAGCCCGTCGTTGGCGAGGCTGAATAATTTATCCCAGGCCTTTGTGTCGCCACTCAAAACTTTTTCGCCATTGCGCGCATCGTAGTCGTTCGGTTTGCCGCCGAAATGCGCGGCCGCAAAATCTTTACCGGGGCGTTCCGTCAAATTGTAAAGGCCCCAGTAAAGTCCGTTGAGATAGAGATGCACGAACTGGCCGCGTGCGGAGGGGTGGCCCATCGCGCGATAGCTGTCACGCATCCATTGATCGCGAATATAATCGCCGCGCTCGCGTTCCTCGCCGCTCCAATGCAGCCAGGTGTTGTTGCAGCCAGCGCGCAGGATGAGTTCATCGAACACCCTTGGTTCGCCGCCGTCGAAGAGCGCGAACTTTAATTTGCCAGCCCCGTAACGCTTGCGGAAAATGACGCGAAACGAATGTTTGGGCGATTCCTCGGGTCGACGATTCCAGCCCCCTTGAATGCGGATGCCGCAATCGATTTTGAAACTTGGGCCGTTGCCGGGATAGGTCATCTCCATCGACGCGCGCCGCTCCCAATTCGTGCCCGTCTCCATCGGATGCGCATAAATCCCTTTGTCCGCGCCGAACAAATCATCGAGGTCCATCGAAAGCGAAATCCTTGGCAGCGCGCGCAAACCGGCCGCCACCTTTTCGGGCGAATCGGTTTTCAATGTGTAATAAGCCGGAACTTTCTGGCCGCCGTTTTCGCCCCAGGTTTCCGGAAACCCAGCGCCGGTTTGGTTGATGACTGCGTCGTCGGCAACGGGCGCCGACTGCCCCGGGAGCAGGGCGCAACGGAGGGCGATGCTAACCAACAAATAAGAGACAATGCGTCCAGAGCTCATACTCAGTCCCCAAAACAGAAGATGTGGTTGTCGCCGTGGATGAGGAGACGGTTGTGGTCGGGAATGCCCGGCTGTTCAGAGCACCTTCACGAGGCGGAAGAAGCGGCCGGTTTCGGCGACGACAAACTCTTGGGTGATGTTTTCATCCTGGGCCACAAAAGGCGGGCCGCTCGGCGTCCAGACCTTCAGATCGTTCGACACTTGGAGCTGATACGTTCGGCCCAAGAGCACCCGCATGTCTAGGCGTAGGCGGCTTATCTGAATGGCGATAGTCCAATCGAAAATCCGCTTCCCGTCACTCTTCAAAGCCAAGCTATGGTTATAACCCTCCGCGATGGCTACTACTCCGCTCAAGCCAGCCGGCACGTTCGTTTGGCCCTGAAAGTTGGATCCGAACACGCCGACCGTGCCGTCACTCTTTAAGGCCATAAGGGGTTCCCCAGCGGAGATTGCCACGATCTCGGTAAAGCTAGGTGGAATCGGGACTTGGCTTGGCATGGCAAACGTCACCGCCGTGCCGTCACTCTTCAAAGCGGTAAAACCAGAACTACCAGCTGTCCCATAGATGGCTACGACGTCGCTCAGGCCGGGGGGCACGGTCAATGGCTCATATTGTTGGCCCTGATCACCCCACGTGACCACCGTGCCATCACTCTTCAAGGCTGCGTTCCTGGAACCCGACACTGCGATGCCCACCACGTCGCTCAGGCCGGGGGGCACGGTCAATTCGTTAAGGTTCACCACGCTCCCGTCCCCTAACCATGCGACCACCGTGCCGTCGCTCTTCAAGGCCAGGGCATGACGACTTCCCGCCGCGATGGCCACGACCTTACTCAGGGTGGGTGGTATCTTAAAAGTAGAATAGCCGCTGTTGTCTCCCATCGCGACCACCGTGCCATCATCCTTCAAGACCAAGGTGAAATAAGCGCAACCCGCCGAGATGGCCACGACGTCGCTCAGGCCGGGGGGCACGGTCGTTTGACCATTGCCATTGCCTCCCCACGCGACCACCGTGCCATCACTCTTCAAAGCTATTGAGTCATAAAGCCCCGCCGCGATGGCCACCACGCTGCTCAGGCCAGGGGGCACGGTCGTTTCGCCATCAGAGTTGTCTCCCCACGCGACCACCGTGCCCGTGAGGTTCGGGCGCGAGAGCGGGAACAAAGTCGGCCGCGTCGGCGTGGGAGTCGGCAGCGGGAAAATACCGGCCCAACTCGTGAGCATCGTGGCCCAAGTCACCACCGCCAACGCCAGCACTTGGAAGATATTTTTTTGAAGCATTCTCTAGTCTTTTACGAATCGGCTGGCAATGTCACGTTTATTTTTGTATTGTTTCAAAGTTCTTTTGTGGCGGAGAAAGACAAAGAGTTTCCCAAAGAGGGGCTGAGGCTCTACAACTTCGTAATTGATGTCGCCAAGTTACGCTGATTCTTGCCATCTGCACTCGCAACTAGGACTTCTGCCAAATTTCGGCTTTTAAATTAGTCCCGTAAACCGCGTCTTTGAGTTGAAAAGAATCAGCGGTTGAACTCGGATTTAATCTGTTGCGCGTCATCAAACTGGGTAACCTGACGCAAGGCAAACTGGTGCTGGCGATTCTGGGTGCGCCCCTTCTGAGCATCGGAAAGTTTTAATGGGCGATCACTGATGCGGTGGATGGACGGGAGAGCAACCCGAAGTTCGTTTTCGGGAAGCTGGCCAAGTATTCCGCCGAGGGCCACGTGAGAATTGTTGTCCAGCCCCGAAGTCGCAGCTTGATGCGCTGGCCCCGAATCTTCTAATGGTGAGTTCCCCGTTTGTGTATCTGCCGGACTATTCTAGGATCGTCTTTCTCCATGTGTGGAATGGCATTCAGGAGGATTTGTTTCCGAAAGGCTTCTGCTCACTAATCGAAGCGGATTACCAAAACCTTTGGTGCGATTCGTTTTACAAACCTAAAAAACAGGTTGCGGCATCGGATCTTTTCACCAAGATGAATTGTGATGAGTAAACATGCGAAGTTGACTGGAAAATTTGCCGCTTACCCCCGACTGAATCCTTTTGGAGTCGGAAAGAATATCTCTGCGGCTGATCTGATTGATCAATCGTTTATGGCCTACAACGGCGGTCGGCTCCGTGAGGCGGCACATCTGCTTGTGCAAAAAATGCTTCCCGATGACGGATTCATCGGCATGAGTCTCACGGGTGCGCTGACGCCTGCTGGGTTGGGGAAATCCTGCTTAATCCCGCTCATGAAAGCTGGTTTTGTGGATTGGATTGTTTCGACAGGCGCGAATCTTTACCACGATCTGCATTACGGGTTGGACATGTTCCTCTATGCGGGTTCGCCATTTTTGGATGATGTGGATTTGCACAAGGATGGGGTCATTCGTATTTATGATGTGCTGTTTGATTACAATGTCCTGCTCGATACGGATGCTTTTGTTCGCGAGGTGATTCAGGGTGCGGAATTTCAAAAAGCGATGGGGACTGATGAATTCCATTATCTGTTGGGAAAATATGTGGCCGCACGGGGTCGCAAACTTGGGTTGAAGGATGCCTCGGTTCTGGCGGTGGCTTATGAGTGTGGAATTCCGATCTTCACAAGCAGTCCTGGTGACAGTTCCATCGGCATGAATATCGCCGCGATGGCGTTGCGTGATTCAAAACTCATGCCCGATGTGAACCGCGATGTGAATCAGACGGCTGGAATTGTTTATGAAGCCAAATCCACAGGGCACAAATCTTCAGTGTTCATTCTTGGAGGTGGATCTCCGAAGAATTTCATGTTGCAGACGGAACCGCAGATTCAAGAAGTCATGGGTATTAAGGAGAAGGGGCATGATTATTTTTTACAATGCACGGATGCTCGACCGGATACCGGTGGGTTGAGCGGAGCGACGCCCGCCGAGGCTGTGAGTTGGGGTAAGGTGGACCCTGATAATCTACCGGATTGCGTCGTGGCTTATGTGGATTCCACAATTTCTTTGCCCTTGTTGACTGCTTATTGTCTGAGTCGATTCAAACCCCGCAAACAAAAGCGTTTGTATGATCGACGTGACCAAATCCTCGAAAAGGTTCGCGTTCAATATCTCAAAACAGGTACAGTGGACAAAATCAAAACCAGTCGCAACGTAGCAAAACGTAGTAGTTCCGCGGGCTTGGCTAAAGCCCTGAAAAAAGGATAACCCGAATCTCTATTTATGGTCACAACGCGCCGCCAGTTCTTGCAAGATTCTTCTGTCTTCCTCTCAGTCGGTGCTGCGGCTTGGCCGTGGATGACTTCTGAGGCGAAGGAGAAAAGTATGCTCAACAAAACAAGTCCTGTCATCGTTTCTACGTGGCCATTTGGTAAAGCCAGCAATGACGAGGCGTTGAGAATTCTGCAACAAGGGGGTTCGGGATTGGATGCCGTGGAAAAGGGCATCTGGGTGACTGAAAATGACCTCAGTAATTCGTCGGTCGGTGCGGGAGGTATGCCGAATGCGATGGGGGTTGTGCAACTCGATTCCTGCATCATGTCTGGCCCCGGCCATAAGGCGGGGAGCGTTGCCGCGATCGAGGGAATACGCCACCCAATCTCCGCCGCGCGTCGTGTCATGGAAAAAACCAGGCATGTCATGTTGGTTGGGGCAGGGGCTCGTGAATTTGCGTTGAAGGAGGGCTTGGAGGTTGCGGAAATGCCCACTGAAGGGCGTCGCCGCGAATGGCTTCAATGGAAGGCCGAACAGGAGAAGAGCGCGGCAAAGAATCACGATACGATCGCCCTTATCCTTTTGGCTCCAGACGGCCATCTTTACGGCGGTTGTTCGACGAGTGGTTGGGCTTATAAATTGCCTGGTAGGGTCGGTGACTCGCCTATCATCGGCGGTGGCTTGTATGTTGATGATGAGGTGGGCGCGGCGGGTGCTACGGGGATCGGGGAGAATGTGATGCGTTATTGTGGCTCGTTTCAGGTCGTGAGCTTTATGCAACGTGGTGCGACCCCGACCGAAGCTTGCTTGGAAACAGTCAAGGCGATCGCCCGCAAGGATCCGAAGGGTGCCGATCTGAGCATCAATTTTATCGCGGTTGATAAAAAAGGTCGTTACGGAGCTGCTGGAAGTGCGCAAGGCTTCAGCTACTCGGTGACGACACCAAAGTTCAGCCAAGTGGAGACAGGTCGAGCTATTTCAACGAAGGAGTTGGGGCCGGTTGGTGGCAACCGTCCGTAAGGCTTGCCAGATTTGAGGGCTCTCCGCTTACGGAGTTCTTGGAGCCTGAACCGGGCGGGGTTGTGTGCGGAGAAAATCTGCCAGAGCCACGATATGATCTGTGTTGATCCAGTCTACCCCAGCCGAAGCTAATTCCCGCCAAGTGTTGAGTTCGTCGGGTGCTCCCCAAAAACGCAGGGTTCGTCCTTGCTGATGAGTCAACAACACCCAAGCTTGAAGTTGCTTCCGTTCGAGTTCTGGAAATTCTCCATGTCCGCGCCACTTAAAAAAGCTTGGCCAAGCAGCGCTGACCAACGGCATGAACGCGCTTGTCCGTGGTGTTGGTGCTGTTAAATCCTCTAAACGCCCATCATAGGCTGCGTATCGAGGTTGTTGCTGTTGCATCAGCTCCACTGAGCGATTCCCAGAGATCACCACCATGACCAATTGCTTGATTGTATTGGTCGATTCGAACCGTGTCAGTAGGTCAGAATAATTAGTGAAGACAGAATGCAACGCGATCCAAGTCGAATTGGCCTCCGTTTTGACATCGACCAGAAGTTGTAACGGTTTGCGGCGTTGACTCGAATCTGGATGAGCTTTGAACCAGGTTCGCAGAGGATCCAGATACATCGATTCCAAGGTGCGATGAGGCTTCAACGATTGAACGCTGTGTCCGATCAGGAGTCGGCCTTGAACTAAAAATACATCCGCCTCCACGCTTCCAAAGCCTCT
>WBXJ01000170.1 GCA_008933045.1 Verrucomicrobiota bacterium | reverse complement strand
GGCTGGGGTCTTTTTGCTGCGGGATCGCCAAATGATATCGCGGCCTGCGGCTGTGTTCCAAGAGTTCCCTACGGCTGAAAGATAAGCCTCGAGGCAAGCATCCTCGTGGCCGTCAGCTCCGATACCCAACGCTTCGAGATACCAACGATCCTTGCCATCATATTGTTTCGCAAGAGCTGCCCAAAGCTGTGCAGCCTCGGGAGATGCGTCGCGGTATAAGGAGAGGGCGCATTCACGCCGCACTTGGGCTGAGGGATCATTCATCAGCTTTTTGATCACCGGCAACGTCTCTCGTTTTTCGGCTCGCGTATATCGCAAAGCGAGGGCGCGGATCGCCTCGTTTTTATCCCCCGCCGCCGCGTCCACATACTGCTGCTCCGACCCTTTGATTCGTGCGAGCAAATTCCAGGCGCGAGCACGCACATCTTGATCGTTACTTTTCCAGAGTTTCTCCAATTCGCTCTTGGCCTTGGCTTGCATCGCGTTCAATTGCGTCCATGCCAGATAGCGAGTCGCACCGTTGGGCGACTTCAGCGCGGCGGCGCAACCACTGGCGGAAGTCAGATCAAGCTTAGGCACTGTCGCCTTGGGCCCGCTGCCTTGCGGAGCCACGCGGTAAATTCGGCCCGTCATGGTCTCCAGTTTTTGATCCGCCATGTTATGGCCTCCCACTCCGGCATCGTTCCAATCCGCAATGTAGAGCGATCCATCGGGGGCGGTGCACACATCCGAAGGCCGATACCAATTATCGGTGCTGGTTAAGACATTTACGATCTCAGCCTTGTAACCGGCTCCGTCGGCTTTTGGTGGATAGGCACGCACCACTCGGGGGCCAGCGTCACAATGAATGATAGCGTTCTGATACTGAGTCGGCAGGAGCTTGCCTTCGTAAAACATGATTCCTGTGGGTGAACCGCCCCCAGTTAATAATAAATTGGGGACCACTCCAGGATCATTCAAATGCCAGTGGCGGCTGGGAATATCCTGCTCCCAATTTGTTCGTTTCTGACCCCAACCCGCACCCGTCATTTCGTCGGTGTAGCCGAAGTTGCCGAAATCCATCACATAATTGATCCGGACACCTTTATTTCCATCGTCGTCGTTGTCTGACTGCCACATGCGACCAAAGGAATCAACGCACACCTCTACGTTGTTGCGGAAATTATGACCGAGAACCTCCACATCCGAACCATCGATGTTACTGCGAAATACCATGCCCTGTCGAAACGGGCGACCGGAGTCGTTGATGTCGCGTCCGTAGCGATCCTTCACTGGCGAACCATCGGGACGCTTCAATTGTCTGCCCGCGTTGCCGAAGTTAAAATACATCTTGCCGTCGGGGCCAAAAACAAAGGCGTGAACTGCATGATCGTGATCGGCCCCCGCAATACCGGTAAAGAGCACTTCCTTCTTGTCAGATTTTCCATCGCCATCTTCATCGGTAAAGACGAGGACGTTCGGCGAACACGACACAATCACTTTGTTACCCAGAACGCAGATGCCTAGCGCGGCGTTCACATCCTGACCCTGATAAAAGACGGTTTGCTGATCTGCCGTGCCATCGCCGTTGGTGTCCGCAAGAATGAGGATACGATCGCCTTCTGGTCGAAGTTTTCCCCATTTTTGGAACGTTCGATAGTTCGCCCCTTCTGTGACCCACACACGTCCCTTGGCGTCAATATCGAGGTTGGTGGGGTTTACCACCATCGGTTCGAGAGCGAACAGGGAGGCTTCTAATCCAGCCCCCGGCACCAAGGCCTTCATCTGCTTTGCGGCCTCCTCGGGGCCGTGTTGAGCCGCTTGGCCCATAGTTGAGAATCCGGCAGCGAGTGCGGCACAAACCAAGGGTAGTGCGATCCGTAAGGGCTTGAGTGACATATCAAAAACAGGGAAAACGGTGGGGATCGTTAATTATTTCTTAGTGTCGAGATTCCGGGTCAAGTCTTCTGCTGTGACGGTTGAGATCACACCCTCTGTAGGCACTTCCAGATGGGCCGTCCAAATCAAGGCGTTTAGAACCAGTTTCCGAAAATTATCATCGCCCCAATTCTTGTGGAAATGACCTCCCGTGAAACCGAAGCCGCGATTCGCACCTTCCGAAACCCAACCTAAGACTTCAGCTCGTTCGGTTCCTTGTTGGTCACGCACGAATTTATTACCGCCATGAGGGCTGTCGGCTCCCTGCCGAGTCGAATCCGGCGGGATCGCAAAGACCACAGGACTCACACCTTTCATCTGTGGCCGAAAACGCATGTTATAATACCATTCGTCCATGATGGTGAACGGTTGGACGCCTTGGGTCACTTCGTGGGTGGGGAGCGTCACACTGGCTTCCCAAGTCGGGTTGATCGACCAGTCTGCCTCAAAATAACCTCCAGCCCATTTCAAGAATTCTTTACCCCCTCGTTCCTTGGGAACTTCCACGCCGTAATGGGCGAACGCAAGGCCCACTCCCTTGTCGGCGAGAGCATCTAGAATCGCAAGATGATCACCCTGAATCGCGGGATGTCCGGCACCGCCGTCCGCGTAAAACAAGATAGAATCCGCATTATCAAATGCGGTTGTATCCATCGGCCACCCGTTGAGGTAATAGGTGCTGAGGACGCCTGGCTGGCCCGTCAAACATTTGTGCAACAATTGAACGCCGGCATTGAACTCGTGGTCACCTCGGGAGTGACTGGCTTTGCCAGCGACCAGCACTATTTTCTTCCGGTTGTTGCTGAGCTTAAGCCTTTTGAGTTGTAGGTCTTTAAACTGAACCAACATCGGAGGGCCTGCATGCAACTGCAGGGCTAAAATGCCGCTAAAAACTTGATTTTTTGGATCTCCATCAACGACATCCACCGTCGTTAAGCCGTTGATCCTGTGGATGATATGGTTGCCTTGAACTAGGATCTGGTATTCATTCCAGCCCTCTTTTTTGATCGCGGCTTGGATTGCTTTAGAATCTCCCACTGAGCCGAGGACAGTCTTCTTTCCGTCCTTATCCCATTCCACCTTTTGGCCACGTTCGGCCATAATCCCCCGTGCGCCGCGTTCTTCATAAAGAATACCGGAATAGGTGTCGCCCGCCTCGAAGTCCGCTTGATACCCCCCGACGACATAGTTGCCGAAGTCCTTGCTGCGGTATTGCACGCCAGAATTTCCGCCTACCATCCGGAAGGACCAACGAAATTCAAAATCATCGACGGTTCCCGCACGCCAGATTAGGAAAGTATTCCCTTTGGTGGGATTCTCGGCAGTCGTTTGGCCTTGGATCATTCCATCCTTGACCGACCAAAAATTGGTGTTTCCCTCCCAACCATTCAAATCTTTGCCGTTAAAGATGGGTTTGAAGCCATCGTTGTCGGTTTCTACCGCATGCGCGCGGGGAGGAGTGACTAGGCTGAGGCCGAGCACGAGGAACGAGAACAAACGTAAGAGTATGATCATATGAATGACTTTAAGCTAACAGCACGTTTTCTTGGACGCCAGAAAAAGAATTGGATTCACGCGAAAAACGCCTTGGAGGTTACGGCTGGGCACCGGTTGGAGCCTTAAGGTGTTTATCGGCGAAGGTGAGCATGGCCTGCCAGTCCGCAGCGGTCACACTATGCGCTCCTGAGCGCATAAAATATCCGATCCTGCTACTCACGAGTTCGTTGGCTTTAGGCCATTCTTGGGTAGTCATACCTTCAACTCCCAGAAGGTGGTAGACAGAACTGGCATGGAGTCCACCGAGGAATTCGCCCTTGGGATCGCTCCATAAATCTTCTACCGCGCTGGTGATGAGCACCGGACGTGGAGCGAGTAGAGCGATCAACTCATGCTGATCCACCGGCAAAAATGCTTCGCGCTGGATATACTGGGCCAAATTAGGTGCGAACCAATGGCCCAAACCCGTGGCCAGATTCTCGACTGTTTCCCCGAAAATTCGACGACTTAGAGCGGCACCGCCTGCCCCTGATTCGTTGGAAACAATCATGGCAAAACGCTCATCTTGCGCCCCACACCAAAGCGCGGCTTTACCCAGACGACTGAACCCGATCAGGGCGACGCGTTTGGAATCCACGCGGGGATTCGTTTCGAGGTAGTCCAGTGCTCGACTGAGACCCCAAGCCCAAGCCCCCACCGTGCCCCAATCCCCAGGGCCGGGCTGGGTTCCTAGGCCCCGTGGCCCTTTCTGCCAGTTTCCAGCGGCGTCTGGCTCGATTTCTCCGTACCCCGCCGTGACCAAGCCATAACCACGTTCCAAGATTTGATCCACCTGCCATAAACCACGGAGCGATCCTCGGGAGGATTCAGTAGCCAGATTGTTCGTCACACGATTCGGGCTTAACCCTTTCACAAAATGTTGAGGGAGCGGGATATCAGGCTCTTCGGTAATGGTGTAGTTGCCATCGAAATTGAGTCCTAGAAATAGCGGGATGCGACCCGTGACTCCATTGGGTAGATAGATTAATAACTCCATTTGTCGGCCTTGTTCGGTGCCTTCGAAAAGTACACCGACTCGTAGCCGTGTCGCTTTGCCCCCCCGAGCTGCGGGTTTTTCCTCACGAACCACAAATCGCAATGTCTCAGGTCGGCCCAGAAGGGTTTTGCCATAAATCTCCCGCTCGAAAATGCGCAACAATTCTGGCCGCCGTTTATTCTGCCAGATGTCGCTGTTCGTGACGCGGGTGCCGTCTTCGCACACCAGTGCCTCGGGCAAGGTAAATGCGGGCACGTCGGATTCCAGAGTGATAGTTTTTGTCGATTTTGCTCGGGTTTTCATTTGGGTTTCGATCCAAGGGCCTACAATTTGGGCCCAGAGTTCACCGTGTTTTTGTAGGCCTTTACTACTAAAGTGGACGCCTTGACCGTTGCTATCTCGGTAATCCCCCGTCAGTTCATCGGTGTTGGGCCCCGCTAACGCCAGACCCGATTGCACGAGGCTCGATTGCGCCGCTCGTAGCTCGGGCGAACCGGTTGCAGTGGGGGTGTGATAACTCACTTGTGCAACGAACCAAGGCACCGACCAACCGGCCCATTGGCGGCTGGACTCGATGATCCGTTGCAAATAAAGCGCGTATTTTTGGGGCGAAATATTGTGTCCTGCCGCCTGTTGCGAATCGGATTCGCCTTGATGCCATAGCACGCTGCGAAAGCCGTTAGGGCCGAGTTCTTTTAGTTGACTGGCCAGACGATGGAATAGATCTCCCGAGCTTGCCCACAGTCCGTCTCCCACGGCGACGGTGCTTGCAAAAGTCGTCGGTGGAGAATCGAAGGTGTCCCCTTTGGGCAACCATTCCCGCACACTCGTGCCACCGGCACCGAGGCACACCACGCCGATGGGTAGGCCGAGATGTTTGCTGAGGGCATCTCCAAACGCGGGGATAAAACTGCCTCCGTCCCCACTCGCACCAGGCTGGGGATCCTCTGCCAAACGCCACCCACGCCCATCAAATGCCGCTACGGTGCCGCTTTTGGGGTGTTGACGTCCTTCCCCGTGGTTTCCTGAATTGGACTGGCCCGCGATGACAAAAACCTCACCGATCCCGACGTGATCAACCGTGTTGGTCACCACAGGCTTGTTACCGAGGAGGACTCGAACTTCCAACCGGTACCACCCGCCTGCCGGTGCCAACAGATTTCCTTTGAAATGCCGCACCCGAGGATCGGAGGGCAACCGTTGCCAAGTGCCAGGCAACACTCCGCCTCGGCCTTCTCCCAGCACCCGTGCCTGAAGCTCTACAGGGCTGCTCACGCCCTGATTCAGTTGGAGTGTCCCTTGCACGACTACGGCTCCAGAGCCAGAGGAGGATCGCTGGAAAACCTGATAGTTCACCGGTGCTTGCAGGGTAACATTCGCGGGCATTGTTTCCGCGCTGACAGTCATGCTGACACCGCAAAGACTGATGACCGAACAAACCCAACACAGTTGGAGGATTTTTTTCATTGGATAACGATGGTGAAATTATTGAATGCGTCCAAACTTTTTTTCCAACTCACGAAGATTCATTTCGATCAACGTGGGTCGTCCATGCGGACAGGTATAAGGCATCTTGCAGTGGCGCAGGTCCTCGACCAGTTTTTCGAGTTCTGGCCCGGCCAGCAGGTCATTGGCCTTTACGGCGTGGCGGCAAACTGTTTTGGCGATCATGTGTTCCCCCAAGCGCCATGTGTTGACTTCCTGACCCGCACTCTTGAGCGCGTCGAT
>WBXJ01000169.1 GCA_008933045.1 Verrucomicrobiota bacterium | reverse complement strand
TGGTGCCCACGACAGGACTTGAACCTGTACGATGTTACTCACTAGAACCTGAATCTAGCGCGTCTGCCAATTCCGCCACGTGGGCTGCACGATCTGCAGGCTGACAATGTCAGAAAAAAAAGAAGGTGCAAGGCTCGAATTCCGGTCGGTGCGCGAAAACGCGAGTGGGTTAGCGATGAGTTTTTTTCACGCGCAATGCGTGAAAAACCTCAAAGCCAAGCTGGTTGGGTCTTTTTCCTGCCCAAAATGGAGAAAGATTGGACTTGGCATTTTCCTTGCTGAAATTAGAATTAATAGCGTTGACACTCGGAGGCGATTCTCTACAGTGTCGATCGTAACCAAATAACCGAACAAAATATGAAACGCGTCACACGCACCCAGAAAGCTAACGCTTTCACGCTCATCGAACTGCTGGTTGTTATCGCCATCATCGCGATCCTCGCCGGCATGCTGCTCCCTGCTCTGGCCAAAGCCAAAGCCAAAGCACAACGCATCAAATGCGTCAACAACCTGAAAAACGTGGGTCTTTCCTTCCGTTTGTTCGCCACTGACAACGGGGATCGTTTTCCTACAGAGTTGAGCGTTGCTGATGGCGGTTCTTCCGAGTTTGCTGATAAGCCCGGCAGCAATTATTACACATTCATGGTGCTCTCGAACGAGCTGAGCACACCTAAAATCATCGTTTGCCCTAGCGATAAAAAGACCGAAGCTGCCGTCTGGAGCAAAGATGCCAGCCGTCCTAAGGCTTCTGTGCTCGAAATGACTGACGGTGCGCTGAGCTACGGCATCGGCACCGATGGATCTGAGCAGAATCCTCAGTCCTTCATCGGAATTGATCGTAACATCACCAACAGTGCCCGCACAGTGACCACCAAGGCTTATTATGGTGATTTCGGTGTTGATGCCAAGACCCAGAAGGCGTTGATTGATTCCGCAGGCTGGACTCAAACTGAACAGCATCAGGGTCAAGGAAATGCAGTCATGGGTGACGGATCTGTGCAACAGCTCAGCAAATCCCGCTTCATCGACGCGCTGAAAAACAGCGGCACTTCCAAGAATTCACTCAATTTGCCAACTGACAAAGCTGGTATCTAATTGATTCAAGTTGCCCTCGGGTAAGTACACGAGTAAGTCTCATTTGAGATTAGCTTTGTAACAATCTAAAGCACCCAGCCTAGGCTGGGTGCTTTTTTTCCAATCTGATTCTGTATCATCCTCTCACCCGAAATCAGTCCAATTTGAGATCAAATTTCTTTGAATTTCTCTGCATTCCAAGAGTCTATTTTTATCGCATGAACAATTTTTCGAGATCCTTATTAGGTGCGGCGGTGCTCTCTGCCTGCTTTGTTGGACATTGGGCCGAGGCTGCCGAAGAGAAACGCATTTTTCCTAAAGGGCCGCAGACGGATGGGAATTTCTCTAAAGTGATTTTGGATGCGGATAAGGATATCGACGGAAATGGTGCCGTGGATGATTCTATTAAGGATCCGATGGAGATGGCTGTCGCCAAGGATGGCCGCGTATTCTGGGCCGAGAGGTCTGGTCTGGTAAAGATGTATCAGCCCAAGACCAAGACGACGGTTCAAGTGGGGCAGCTTCCTGTTTTTTCAGGTCTGGAAGACGGTTTATTAGGAATTACTCTCGATCCTAAGTTTCTCAAGAATGGCTTTATTTACCTGAACCGTTCACTCCCAGAAACCACGACAGATCAATACGGTAAGGCCGGACTGATCCGTGTTTCTCGTTTTACGCTTGTGGGCGACAAGATTGATTTGGCCTCGGAGAAAGTCATGCTTGATATCCCGACTCAGCGGGAGCAATGCTGCCATGTTGGAGGTTCCCTAGCTTTCGATGCAAAGGGAAACCTTTATGTATCCGTTGGTGATAACACGAACCCTTTCGAGTCTGATGGTTTTGGTCCTTTCGACCAACGGACGGGGCGTTCACCGTGGTCTGCGGAGAAATCGGCGTCCAACCCCAATGATTTGCGGGGTAAAATCAACCGGATCCATCCCGAGCCGAACGGCACGGTGACCATTCCCAAGGGCAATCTTTTTCCCCCAGGCACTCCAAACACACGGCCTGAAATCTATGTCATGGGCAACCGGAATCCGTTCCGGATCAATATCGACCAAAAGAACGGCAACCTTTATTGGGGCGAAGTTGGCCCTGACGCAGGAGGCCCCAGCGAAACACGAGGGCCAGCCGGTTTTGACGAAGTGAACCAAGCTCGCCAAGCCGGTTTCTTTGGATGGCCCTATTTTGTTGGCGATAGCAAACCTTACCGTGTTTGGGATTTTGCCACCAAAACTGCCGGCGACAAATTTGATGCCGCAAAGCCGATTAATAATTCGCCGTTTAATACTGGGATACAGAATTTGCCGCCCGCGCAACCCGCCTTCATTTATTATCCCGCTTCACCTTCCACAAAATTTCCCGTCGTCGGAAGCGGAGGCCGCACAGCCATGGCGGGGCCGGTCTATTACTTTGATCCGAAGCTGGAATCTCCCCATAAGTTGCCGAAGGAATTTGATCACACCCTATTTATTTACGAGTGGAGCCGAAACTGGATTATCGCGGTTCATTTGGATGAAAACGAGAAGATCGTCAAAATGGAAAAATTCTGCGAACATATGAGCTTCATGCGGCCGATGGATATGGAGTTGGGCGCGGATGGTTGTCTCTACATCATCGAATACGGGACCAACTGGGGGAATAATTTCGACACGCAGATTGTGCGAATCGAGTATAATCCTGCTCAGACCGCGAGCAAATAACGTCCTCCAACCACGGCAGCCGCGAGGGGTGTGGAACGCATGATTGTTTTACGCGAAGGCACCGAGGCTGAGTTTGCAATCGCTCCTGAATTGGGGGCTTGGTTATTGCGCTACGGACGCAACGTGGCCGGCCGTGGTTGGGTTGAGGCGATTCGTTTTGACCCAGCGGTAGTTGATCGCTACCCGTTGCAAATGTATGCCGGAAATCCGCTGTTGTTTCCGCTGGTCAGTTACAACGTGGCTGGAGGGAAGGAACATTTCTACGAGTGGGGGGGCGTGACCTATCCGCTTCCGCAACATGGGTTTGCGCGGCGTACCTCATGGCAGGTCATTTCTCAAACCGGAGTCTCGGTCACCATGGAGTTGGTGGATAACGAAGCAACCCGCGCGGTTTATCCGTTTCAATTCAGCCATCGTGTGACCTATCGACTTGAACAAGGGCGGCTGTGGTTTGAGCAGCGAATTGAGAACCGTTCGGGAGTCACGATGCCCTTTGGTGTGGGGATACATCCTTATTTCAACGTGCCGCTTTCGCCTCACTCCCAGCGTGATACCTGTTTTGTTCGCTTGCCCGCGGCTCGGTGCGCTCAGGCTGCACCTCAGATGGCTTCGTTCACGATGCGAGATCAACCGGCCCAAGACTTACCGGTTGCACAAGATGTCGCGGATACAATTCTCCTGACAGGACTGGCGCGTCGCGAGGTGGCACTGGTCGATCCACAGGCTGGGGTGCAGGTGCTGCTTAATTGGGAGGATGCGCCACGTTATCGCTCCGTAGCACTCTGGTCAAAATCTACGGACGCACCGTTTTACTGTATCGAGCCGTGGACTTCTCTCCCAAACGCTTTTGGCCGTCCTCAAGATCATGACCTGATATTGTTGGCTCCAAGTGAAGTTTTCGAAGCCCGCCTTTGGTTTGATATTCAGCCACTCTAAACCGTGGGCGCAAAAAAGGATGGCTCGCTTGTGGCAAGCCATCCTCGAAAGTGTGGGATACTGAACTAATCGAAAGCGTGGCCCGAGCTGCAGAGCACGTTCCTGACTTTATGACGAACGAGGTTTTTGACGGAGTTACGAGCGGCTGTGTTGTATTTGCGAGGATCGAATTCTTTGGGATTCTCGGCTAGCACCTTTCGAATACCCGCAGTATACGCCAAGCGCAGGTCGGTATCGATATTCACCTTGGTGCAACCGACGCGACGAGCGATTTCAATATCGGCCTCAGGCACCCCTGCAGTATCATTCCCTAGGTTTCCGCCGTATTTGTTGATCTCAGCGACAAGGTCTGCAGGCACCGAGGAAGCACCGTGCAACACGAGTGGGTAATCGCCCAAACCGTTTTCACTGAGTGCTAATTTGATCGACTTAAGACGCTCAAGATCCAAGTGTTGTTCACCTTTGAACTTGTAGGCACCGTGCGAGTTTCCGATTGCGATCGCGAGTGAATCCACACCGGTCAACTGGACGAATTTCACGGCCTCCTCGGGATGCGTGTAATGTCCCCCTGCGGAATAGCCGCCGCCTTCTTCACCTTCATCAAACTGGGCCCCGACAAGTTCACCGAGTTCGCCCTCGACGACGCAGTTATGGCGATGCGCGTATTCGACAACTTTATTGCAGATTTCGACATTCTTTTCAAATGAAAGGTGGGATCCGTCAATCATGACGGAAGTAAACCCTTCATCGATACAATCCTTACACAACTCGAAGGTATCGCCGTGATCCAAGTGAATCGCGATGGGGATCGTGGACAGGGAGACGGCTGCTTCGATCAATTTCTTGAGATAAACAGGATTCGCATAAGAGCGCGCCCCTTTAGATATTTGAAGCATGACGGGAGCTTTTTCTTCCTCGCAAGCCTCGACGATGGCTTGGAGCAACTCCATGTTGTTGACGTTAAATGCGCCGAGCGCGTATTTGCCTTTCAGTGCTTTGGCAAACAAATCTTTGGTATGTGTGAGTGGCATAAATCAATCAGATCCTCGCGGTTCAACCGCAATAAGCGAAAGAAAGTAGGTGAATTCGACTGGAAAGGAAATAAAATTTGAACAGAAGGCGACAAATGCATTGACTTCACTGGGGAAGAAATCGCTAGGACTGCTTTAGTTTTTCCCTTGAAGGTGTGGTGACATTTGACACCTTTCCCTTGCCGTTGATAGCTTCTAGGTTGGATCATGGATTATAAAGACACAGTAAACTTGCCGCGCACGGACTTCCCTATGAAGGCCGATCTTGTGACTCGCGAGCCACAACGTTGGCAAAAATGGGAAGCAAATCAGTTGTATGAACGCATCCAGGCTCAACGAGCGAAGGCTCCAGCGTTTATTTTGCATGATGGCCCCCCGTTTGCGAACGGCGACGTGCATATCGGCACGGCGCTGAATAAAATTCTGAAAGACCTTGTTGTTCGGAGTAAGACACTCTCCGGATTCAGAGTGCCCTATGTGCCGGGTTGGGATTGTCACGGGCTGCCGATCGAGTTCAAGGTGTCTCAGGAAATGCGCAAAGCTGGAGATACCTCTAGTGACGCGGCAGCGATCCGCAAGGCTTGCGATGAGTATGCACGCAAATATATCGATTTACAGCGGGTGCAGTTCAAGCGTTTAGGGGTGCTAGGTGATTGGGAAAATCCTTACCTGACGTTGGACAAGCAATATGAGGCGCACGAACTGCGGCTCTTTGCCGATATCGTCGCTAAGGGGTTTGTGTATCGTGGCAAGAAGCCTGTTTATTGGAGCATTCCTTGTCGCACGGCGTTGGCTGAGGCTGAGGTTGAATACCAAGATCACGTCAGTCAGAGTGTCTATGTCAAGTTCCCGCTCGTCGGTTTTCCAAATACATTTTTACTTATTTGGACGACGACTCCGTGGACACTTCCTGCCAATCTCGCGGTGGCCTTTAACTCGAAGTTTCATTACTCCCTCGTGCGTGTGGGGGATGAAATGTTTATCCTCTCGAACGCGCTCCTCTCGGAGGTCACGTGGAAGGCTGGTTGGCAGGGTTACGAAATTGTCCGGACTCTGTATGCCGAACAGTTGGAGCAGATGGAGTATCAACACCCTTTCTGCGCACGCACAGGGCGATTGTATGCGGGCGACGATTTTGTCGAGAATTCGACAGGTACAGGGTTCGTGCATATCGCCCCTGGGCACGGGATGGAAGATTACCAACTAGGTCTGCGTCACAAGCTTCCCATTTATTCCCCTGTGGATGATGACGGCTGCTTGGCGCACACGGCTGATCTCCCTCCGGATCAACAGATCCCCGCTACCATGGTAGGTAAAGCGATCCTGGCTAAGCACGGCCAGAGCGAGGCGAACACCGTGGTGATTGAGGAGTTACGCGCTCGTAGCTTGGTGCTCCATCAAGAGGATTATCACCACAGTTACCCCCATTGTTGGCGCAGCAAAACGCCCGTGATTTTTCGAGCCATGGATCAATGGTTTATCTCTGTGGACCATGATGGTTTT
>WBXJ01000168.1 GCA_008933045.1 Verrucomicrobiota bacterium | reverse complement strand
GAAACCTGTATTTGTGTCTGTGAAAAACTCCCCCATCACTGAAAAACGTCCTGTTCGAGTCGGTTTGATCTCCCTCGGATGTGCCAAGAACCTTGTCGATGCCGAGATCATGCTTGGTTCCCTAATGAAGGACGGCATCGAAATCACCAACGACGCCAAGCAGGCGGATGTCGTGATTATCAATACGTGTTCGTTTATTGATGCTGCACAGGAGGAAAGCGTGGACACGATCTTGGAATCGTCCGAGGTGCGGGAGGCGCATAATCGGGGGCAGGGTCTGGTGGTGTCGGGATGTTTGCCGCAGCGGTTTCGTGATGAATTGCCGAAGTTGTTGCCGGAGGTGGACGCGTTCATGGGGATTGATCAAGTGGCAGAGGTGTCACAAATTGTGCAACGCGCTTTGGAGCATCGCACGGAACGCTTGGCTTCAAGAGCGACGGCGAAACCCGCTGGGCGCAAATCTAAGGTGGCCCAACAACTCGCGTCTTTGGACGCAACAAAGCCCCAAACAGAGGGCGAAGCGGGTTCGTTGCGGGGAACGGTAAAATTTAACCAGACCAAGGTGGTGGCGGCACCTCCCGTGTTTGATGTCACGGCGCGGCCCGTTTACATCCCAGATTATCAGACGCCCCGCTTTCGCCTGACTCCGAATCATTTTGCTTACGTGAAGATTGCAGAGGGCTGCAATCATCCGTGTTCGTTCTGTATTATTCCTCGGATGCGTGGTTCGCATCGAAGTCGGGCGCAGACAGATATTGTCGCGGAGGCGAAGCAGTTGTTGGCGCAGGGAGTGAAGGAGTTGAATTTAATTTCTCAGGATTCGACCTATTACGGATTGGATCTGCGTCCGAATCGGACCGGCTCGATCTCGGCGCCGGATAAATTCAAAGCTGCTGCAAAAGCATTACCCGCAGATGCCGTGACGCTGGGGACGTTGATCCGTGAGTTGAATGGGTTGCCGGGGGATTTTTGGATTCGGTTACTCTATACACATCCTGCGCACTGGACGGATGAATTGATTGCGACCATCGCGGCTTGTCCCAAGGTGGCGCGGTATATCGACATTCCGCTTCAACATATTCATCAGACGATGCTTGAGCGAATGAGGCGTGAAACATCGCAGCAATATATTGTGGATCTGATCGCGCGGATTCGTGCTGGCATTCCGGGGTTGGCAATTCGGACGACGTTTATCGTGGGCTTCCCCGGTGAGACGGAGGAGTATTTTGAAACGTTGTTGGAGTTCATTCGTGCCACGAAGTTTGAACGCTTGGGGATTTTTACGTATTCGCATGAGGACGGGACGCGTGCAGGGACCATGGCGAATCAGGTGCCAGATAAGGTCAAACAAAAGCGACGGGATCGTGCGATGGCAGCGCAATTAGAGGTGGCCCGTGAAGTGGCGACGGCGTTTGTAGGTCGTGAGATCGAGGTGTTGGTGGAAAAAATTGCGAGCACGAAGGAACTCAATTCGGCTCAGGTAAGTTCTTGGGAGCATGGTTTGGTGCGAGGCGGCGAAACCGTGGCACCTGCTTTAAAAGGCAAATATCTGCTGGCCAGAAGTGCGGCTGACGCTCCGGACATTGATGGGCGGGTTTATGTGCAAGGGACGAAACTTACGGTGGGTGAATTTGCGCGGGTCAAAATTGTGGGGCACACGGATTATGATTTGATCGCCACACCTGTGTGATCGTTACGGAATGAATCTCCCAAATAAATTAACGGTGGGTCGGTTCGTGTTGACGGCTATTTTTTTGGCGGTGATTTTTGCGCGGGTGCGCTACGCAGACACCATTGCGTTGGTGCTGTTTATTATCGCGAGTGTGACGGATTATTTCGATGGTAAGATTGCCCGCGAGCGAAACTTGATTACCAATTTTGGAATACTGATGGATCCGCTGGCAGATAAAATTCTGGTGTGTTCAGCGTTTATCGCATTTGTGGAGCGGGGTTTTATGCCGGCGTGGATGGTGGTCGTTATCGTGGCTCGCGAGCTGGGTATCACGGGATTACGCATGCTGGCGGCTTCCAAACATCAGGTGCTTGCTGCGGAAGGCTACGGCAAACACAAAACAATTTCGCAGATTACGGCAATCATCGCGATTTTAGTGACGGCAAGCTTGCCCGAGTGGCCGATGGCGATCACGGTGGGTTTTAGCCCGTGGGTTGCGGAGTTTTCTACAGTCGCGGTGTGGATGGCGTTAGTGCTGACGGTGTTTTCGGGCAGTGCCTATCTGTGGAAGAATCGTCAGATATTTTTACAGGACCTCTAAGATTCGAGCTTTAGAATGCAACTGTTGCGACGAGACCGGTTGGTGCTTTGGATTGCGCAAGGGTTTTGGGTGGGGCGTATTCCCGTGGCCCCCGGAACCTTCGGATCGGTGTTAGGAATCGCGTGGCTGTTGCTGCTCGCTTGGCCGGGGAGCCTAGTTCTTTATCTCTGCGGGATCGTCCTGAGTATTCCCGTCAGCATTTTGACTGCTGGTCGCGCAGAAAAACTGTTGGGGAAATCGGATCCTGGGTCGGTCGTGATTGATGAAATTATCGCGTTGCCTATCGCTGGATTAGCTCTGGTTCTGAAGTCGCCGGTGCAATTGATTTCGGGTGCTGAATTGTTGAGTCATCATGCGCTGGGGTTAGGGATGGTATTTTTGCTGTTTCGTTTTTTTGATGTGATCAAGCCTTGGCCAGTGGGTGTGAGCCAAAAGCTTCCCGGGGGTTGGGGAATCACGGTGGATGATCTGTTGGCTGCGGTCTACGTGAATGTGGTGATGGTGGTTTGGTTGAATGTAATGCGCTGATTATTTTGTGAAGGTTTTACACTCTTAACTCTCGAACTTGCCACTCATGCTACTCCTCAACATCACGGAGCTTCAGAAACGGTTTGTGGATCCGGAGGGCAAGTCCACTTGCGTGGTGGATGTGCCGCGTTTTTCTATTCAGGCCGGACAGGAAGTGGCTTTGCGCGGATCGAGCGGTTCAGGCAAAACGACTTTTCTGCATTTAATTTCCGGAATCCTCAGCGCGGATTCGGGACGGATCACCTTGGACGGAATCGAGATGACGACACTTTCGAGCTCGGATCGGGATCGTCTGCGTGCCACCAAAATCGGCACCATTTTCCAGACATTCAATTTACTCCAAGGGTATACTTGTTTGGAGAATGTCCTGTTGGGGATGAGTTTTGGCCCCGGGCCGGATCGAGGTCGCGCACGCCAATTATTGGAGCGGATGGGGTTGGCGAATCGGATGGACTATTACCCGCGCCAACTTTCCGTAGGCCAACAGCAACGTGTGGCTGTGGCTCGGGCACTGGCTAACCGTCCAAAACTTGTGCTGGCTGACGAGCCTACTGGCAATCTAGATACAGTGCATGCGGCTGCCGCGTTGCGGTTAGTGCGGGAGATTTGCCGAGAAGAAAGCACCGCGCTGCTCTGGGTGAGTCATGATCCAACGATGCTCAGTCAGTTTGATGAGAGGCTCGATTTCCACGAACTCAACCGAGCGTGCGCCGTTTCTGGGATCGCGTTATGAGTCTATTACAAATCGTCTGGAAGAGTCTTCGTCAGCATGCGTTTTCAACCGGTGTGACGGCGTTCTCCATTGCCTTGGCAGGGGCATTGTTGCTTTCGGTTTGGATATTGCAGGATCAAACGCGTCGCACGTTTACGGGTATGGACGCAGGATTCGACGCGGTGCTTGGGGCGCGCGGTTCCAAGTTGCAACTTGTCATGAACAGTATTTTTCATTTGGAGGAATCTTCAGGAAATCTGCGCCTTGAGGACTTCGCAGAAATTCAAAAGAATCCCCATGTGGAGCTCGCGGTGCCTTTGGCCCTTGGAGATAATGTGAAAGGGCATCGTGTCGTGGGGACTAGTCTGGAACTTTTTACACGGAGCGAATATAGACCCGGACTTCAACACGTCGTGGAAGCGGGTGGCCGTTTTTTTGATCCCAACAATCGCGAGGCGGTGCTAGGCAGTTTTGCGGCCCATAAACTGGGTCTCAAACCGGGGGATAGTATCCATCCTTCGCATGGCCTAAACTATGCTGAAGGTCACGAACATGAGGATGAATATGTTGTTGTGGGTATTCTAAAACCCTCCAACACACCGGCGGATCGTGTGGTTTGGATTCCGCTGGAGGGACTTCAACTCATGACGGGGCATACTGAAAAGGCCGCCGAGGAATTGAGTGCTGTCCTAGTTAAACTCAAGGCGGGAAATGCGACGGCGGGTTTTCTACTGGATCAGAAATACAATAAAGAAGGCACGCGCCTGACGTGGGCGTGGCCGATTGGAAGGATCATGGCGCAACTGTTCGATAAGATCGGATGGTTCGACAGGATTTTGGAACTGATCGCTGGATTGGTGGCCGTGGTGGCCGTGGCCTCAGTCACCGCCAGCACCTATAATTCGATGAACGAACGCCGCCGCGAAATCGCGATCCTTCGCGCACTAGGGGCACGGCGTTTCACAATTTTTAGTGCGGTTGTAATGGAGGCGACGGTGATCGCGACGGTGGGGATGGTGGTTGGGCTTGTGTTCTCCGCCGGCATATTTGCGGTAGTGGGTGGAATTCTTCGGACGCAAGTGGGAGTCATTCTTGAAGGTTGGGCGGGGCATTCTGTGCTCTGGTGGGGGCCGCTTGTGATGGTGAGTTTGGCTGCGCTCGCTGGCACAATTCCGGCATGGAAAGCTTGTCGAGTGGATGTGGCGCAAAATCTGTCTCCCACTTCCTGACTTTGCGGACTGCGTTCAGGCTCGCGTTGGTGAGAGTGCTGTGCTAAGAGTTTTTTATGCGTCTGCCTGATTCAATGTCACCCTTGACTCGAGAGATCATGGGTTACGAACTCGTCAGAGTTCTCTTCTTCAGTTTGTTCGTGTCATTGACCTGTCAACTGACCGAAGTGTTTGCAGAAACTAAACCTACCCAACCCGTTGGCAGCGCGATTCGCGGACAACCCATTCGTCGTGCGACCCAATCGGCGTCGTCCAACGCCACGGTTCAAGTGACTTTGGCAACGAATTCACCCAGTGCAGTTCCGGTCGTGGCGCAATCACTGGCCACGGCGGAGTTTTCGGTTCTTAGCTTCGACCAACTTGCCTCCTTCCCTTACGAGGTGAGTGATGCGACGTTGACATCGACCAACGCGGCGAATGTTCCTGATCAAATTCCTGCCACCATCAAAGCTTTCAATCGGAAGAGCATCGCACTCAAAGGTTTTATGCTCCCCCTCAAAGTTGAAAAAGGGCTAGTCACAGAAATGCTCATTATGCGGGATCAATCAATGTGCTGCTACGGCAAGGTGCCCAAGATCAATGAGTGGGTCTCGGTCAAAATGACTCGAGGAGGCGTCAAACCGGTGATGGATCTTCCGGTGACTCTCAAAGGAACACTTGAAGTTGGGGAAACTCGAGAGAATGGCTATTTGACGGGCATCTATCGCATGGAAGGCGTGACGATGGAGGAAACCAAATAGTCGTCAGCCGTGCGTCCGAGCGCGCCGCCTCCGGATAATTTACTTTCTCAGTCGCCTTCGTCACGGTATGGAAAGGGTGATCAACGCGCCGCCATCCATCGCTAGCCGCACTTGGAAATTGCACCGGATACTTTATGTCCAAGTTCTCGCGGCAGTTGTTCTCGGTGTTTTGCTGGGCCACTTCCATCCTACCTTTGGCATCCAGCTTAAACCTTTTGGCGATGCGTTTATCCGCTTGGTCAAAATGCTCATCGCGCCCATTGTGTTTTGCACCGTTGTGCATGGGATCGCCTCGCTGAGAGATTTAAAGAAAGTGGGTCGGGTCGGGATAAAAACGCTTCTCTATTTTGAAGTCGTTTCGACGCTCGCCTTGGTGATCGGTCTTCTGGTGGTGAATTACTTCCAACCCGGGGCCGGCTTCAATGTCGATCCCACAACCCTCGATCCCCAACTGATACAAGGCTATGTGCAGAAAGCGCATGACCTGAGCACCACCGATTTTTTGCTGAACATCATTCCAGCAACGTTCAGCGGGGCTTTTGTCACCGGGGACCTGTTGCAGGTGCTTTTCCTTGCGATCCTTACCGGGTTTTCAATCACGTTTCTTGGACCGACAGGGGTGCCTGTGCTAAAGGCGGTTGATGCGGTTTCGCGCATATTTTTTGCTATGATGGGACTGATTGTCAAATTCGCCCCACTAGGAGCGTTGGGAGCCATGGCGTTTACCGTAGGCAGTTTTGGATTAGCGTCGTTGCAAAAGCTTTTGGCTTTGATGGCGGCTTTTTATCTGACTT
>WBXJ01000167.1 GCA_008933045.1 Verrucomicrobiota bacterium | reverse complement strand
CCATCACTGGCCACATTGTAACCTCCAGCCTTTAATAAAACATCGTCCCGTCGCAAAAGTTCCTTAGTTTTTGGAAAGTCAAAAATGTGGTCGATTCTCGCCCCAAGATCATCATCGGGAAGCTTCAATGCTCGCCGGTAAGCGGGGTTTTGCAACGCAACTAAACGCACACCCACCTGTGGAAAACCGTCATAACGTCCATCCTCAACATCTTTGAGCAGATGTTTGACGAGTGTGGTGGGAATAAAGAAGCCCGTGTTTTCAAGTCCGGGGATACCTTGAAACGCTACCCCGACGACTTTATCATCTTGAATCACAGGGCCGCCACTATTCCCTGGATTGATGGCAGCATCCGTCTGGGCTGCTAAATAAGCTCGGTTGCCAATATGACTGTAGCTTTGTAATTCAATCCGTGAAACGACACCACGCGTGTAAGAAATCTGTTCGCCGCCCGCCGGATAACCGTAGGTAACGACTGGAGATCGCACAGGTGGTAGATCCCCAAGGTCTAAGGCTTCCATGCCTTGAAAAAAACGTTCATCCTCCACTTCCAAAATTGCGAGATCACAATCGTGGGCAATAAACTTAACTCGGGCCGCGTAGGGTCTCGGATCTTGGTAACGTCGCACAAGAATTTGCTTAGCCCAGCTCACAACGTGGGCGTTGGTCACAATCCTCCGGCCTGAAATCAAGAAGCCGGTGCCAGAGGAACGTCGCACCGCGTCGAATCGCCAAGGCGCATCCCAACTCGGTTGCTGGCTGGAAGTCGTGATTTGAATCACGGATTTCTCGGGGGAGGCAGCTCCTGCCGAAAAGATCAACATCCACCCTAAAATGCAGGAAACAACTAATTTCAACACGTTGGAGAAGATGATATCGGAAGTGCTCATGGTCAAGCGTGCGCTTGAAACTTGTGGCGTTGAGTTACCATGCTCACGTGCCAAAATCCTGATTAAATCTCTAGGCCACGGCCCAGACGGCTAAAAAGCAAGCGATTGCGGTCGTGAGTAGAATCAAAAGGACCGCGTGCGAGCGTGAATAACCACGCCTTACCAAACGATGGGAAATATGGTTGGTATCGCCTAAGTAAACGGGTTGGCCGATCCTCCAACGTAAGGCCACGACATAAACGAGATCAAGCAGCGGCACGGCCAAAAGCAGCAGTGGGATTAAGACAACCCACTTGTCGAGACGAGTGCCGGTGGTCGGATAATAATTGGGAAGGATCGTTAGAACCGCGCACCAATATCCCACGAGGTGGCTGCCTGCATCTCCTAAAAAAGCACTAGCTTTTGGGAAATTGTAGGGTAAAAAACCGAGCAGAGAACCAGCGGCAGTGAAAGCAATAAAGGCGACAAGGTATTGCCCGTGGACCGCCGCCAACCAGGCACAGGCCCAAGCCACAATGATCCCGATTCCTGTGCAAAGTCCGTTCATGTTGTCTAGAAAGTTGAGGGCGTTCGTGACAGTCAAAACCCAGAGAATCGTGATTGCGTAACTGAAAAAAAGGTTTGGAACGAAGAGGGTAATCCTTAATCCGGCTGCTGCAGTTAACCCCGCGATCAGAAGTTGTCCCAAGAATTTCCAACGTGCAGGGAGCTCAAACCGGTCGTCGAAAAGTCCAAGGAGCAACATGCCGCACGAACCCATTAGCAGAACGAGAAGTTGTGGAGTTCGTCGGTTGATCCCGTGTAACAGGGCTGAGCCCGCTACCAGCGTCGAATCTGAGCGGACGACACTCGGAAAAATTAGGAATACTCCAGCACCCAAAAAAAGGGTTGCGACCATGGCAGAGAACACCCCCGGTCCGCCCGCAAGCGGAGTGGGGACCGAATGGATTTTCCGGTGGCCGGGGTCGTCAATGAGGTTAAAGGATGTGCATAATTTTTTCCAAATGGGAACTGCCACGAGTGCGAAACCTAATGAAACTAGGAAACCGCCCAGATAAAGATCGAAAGGAAATGAAAGCATTAAGGTCACTTCTGGTTGTCAGCACGGTAACGATCGAGCAAGGAGCGATAAAGCTCGTGAATTCGAGCTACCATGTGAGATTCTGAAAATTCTTTACTCACGAAAGATCGACCGAAATCCCCCATTTCTCGACGGCGTTCCGGATTGTGATGGAGTTGGCACAAAGCTCGCACCACCCCGTTAATATCACCCGGTGGAAGTAAGTGTCCGGTTTGATCTTGCTGACAGACTTCGCGTGCTCCGTCGCAATCATAAGCCACGATCGGCCTGCTGGCCGCGAGTGCTTGAGAAAGTGCTCGAGGCAGACCTTCTCGACGAGAGAGATGAACTACCGCATCCATTGCTCCCAAACATTCAGGAATTTCCTCGGGCCGAACCAACCCGGAGAAGATCACATGATTCACCAACCTCAATTGTTCGACCCTATTCCTGAGCTGGGCCTGTAGTGGTCCATCTCCGATCAGGAGAATTTTGAGTGTGGGGATACTGGGCAACAATCGGGCTGCGGCCTCAAGCAGGTCATTGTGACCTTTGAGATCCGATAAACGAGCGACCTTTCCAATCACAAAATCAGTCGGCTTCAAACCCCAACGGTTACGGTAGGACTGAGGAGCACCGATGTTGAGGAATGGTTCGAGTCGAAACCCGCTAAAAATGCGTGTGTATTGGTGAGCATGACCAATTTTGGCCGCAAGATATTGATCCGTCATTGCTTGGGCGACCGAGATGAAATGATGAGTAAAACGAGCTGCAATAGATTCAGCCTGTTTGAAGAAGTAATTCGCCAGACCGCCTTGAAACGAGCCAAATGAAGGCCCATGGATCGAATGAATCACTAACGGAACTTTGGCTCGACGGGCGATCAGGCGCCCAAGGATTCCGGCCTTCCCGCTATGCGTATGCACGATGTCAGGCCGATCGCGCAGAAACTCTTTCATGAGTGTTCGACAAGCCAACAGGTCTTTCCAAGCATCCACCGGACGAACCAAGGTGGGAACCTCCCGGAGTAGTTTCGGGTAATTGTCAAAGAGGGAGACCAAAGAACCTTCGGCACCAGTCGTCGGTCCTGAAAGCAGATTCACTCGCACGTCTGGAATCTGATGGAGACCAAGAACTGTGGCGATCGTGTTCTCTTGGGCACCACCCACGATCAAGCGCGTGATGACATGCGTGACGCGCATGGGATAGCTCAGCGACTGACTGCCTTGAGTTCGGCAAGTCGTTGCGAAATAATCTTTTTCTCCTGAACCAAATCGGGCTGGTTATCCTTGGGAACGTATTTGAGGTACAACGTATAATTTTGGATGGCTTCCACAGTGTCTTTCTGCTGCCATGCGATTTCTCCCAAACCGTAATAAACCGAATAGAGATCAGGGAAGTTACGGAGTAACACGTTGTAGTCCTGTTTAGCCTCATTCAACTTGCCCGCTTCGAGATAAAGAATAGCGCGATTTCGCATGGCGACAAAATTGTTGGGGGTTTTCTTCAACACTTTGGTGAGGGACTGAGCCCCAAAAGTGTAGTTTTTGGTTTCTTGGCCAAGAATTCCTAGGTAGATGAGGGCTTGAGGATTGTCAGCATCTGCTGCTAAAACCCGCTCAGCGTTGGTTTGAGCCTGTTTGTAATCCTTGGTTTGGAGCGATATAAACGCCCGATACAAAAGTGCCTGGATGTGATCCGGAATTATTTTCTGAATGCGATCCAACTCGACTAACGCTTGTGGAAACTGGCTGAGAGTGATCAGAATGTCGACCTTCTGGAGCATCACTAAAATATTTTGTGGATGCGATGCGAGGTCGCGTTCTAGCAGGTCCAGTGCTTTCTTTGTTTCACCCGTGGTTCGGTACAGCTCGGTCAACGATTCAAAAAGTATCCGGTCTTGGGGAAACTTCGTCATTCCGGCCTTGAGCACCGTTTCAGCTTTTGCTGCCTCACCACTGTTGAAATAGGCTCCAGCCTCGATCGAAATGAGATCCACTTGATTCGTCGGGGAGAGTGCCTGAGTTGGCAGTTTCTGAACTTGGCGAATCAGCTTAAGGGCTTCTTCGGGGCGACGTGCATAAACGTAGGCGTTGGCCAGGGATAGGCGAGCCACGACGTTCGTCGGCTGTGTCTGAACAGCACGATCGAACAGAGAGGCAGCCTGACGGTGAAGCCCTTGTTCTAGGAACAACTGAGCCTGACGAAGTCCAAATGTCGAGTCATCGAATGTTCCAGAAGAGGTAAGAATTTCGATCCAAGTAGACTTGTTAAACTCATCCTCCAACTTGGTTGATTTCTGGGCGGATCTTGGGACACCTGTTCGCAATGTTTGGTTAAAATCGAGGTTGGCATTTGCGGCGAGGTTTCGAGGATTCAGTTCTAGCGAGAGACTGAAAGCTTCCTTGGCAGGCTCTAGGTGGCCGGCGCGGTGGAGTGTGGTTCCCCAGTTATTCAGCGTTAAAGAGTAAAACTTGCCGAGAAACGTAGAGGCGGCGGACTGCTCACGACCAACTGTGGTCAAGCTATTCAGAAATGGCGCATTAGTTTTCCAAAAATTTGTATTCTCCTCGAGGATGGAACCAGAAACGACCGGCGGCAGGAGATCGTCTTTTTTGTAAGAAATCATGCGATAAATCTGCCCGTGTGGTTCGGGTCGCATGGTTTCAAAGAAGAGGCCAAAACTTGCGTGCAGATAAAAAATCGGGTGAGTGGCAGAGAGGGATGTGAGAATTCTTGTCACGCTTGCTTGGCTCATTTCTGCGGCAGTTGTTTCCAGTTTTGGCCAAAGTTTAGGATAATGTTTGGTGAGTTCGTCATGGTAACTCGGATTTTGCAACGCCCGCACGTTCACTAAAGCGTGTGCGGAAGGCTGCTGAAGCTCCGAGAACCAAGCATGAAGCAGTAGGAGCGGTGTGGGATCCTCGCTTAAAAGAATTGACGGTTCATTGGAGATTTTTGAGACGGTTGCTGCTGTGAACTGTTTGAGGGAGGAGCCATCGTCCGACCGAATCACAGGCCAGTTTTGATAAAGCAAATAACTAGGGAACGCCACCGCCGTGATATAAACCAAGCCTGCCAGCAAGTTGTTGGTCCAAGAGATGAACCCGCTTTCTCGTTGCCAGTTCTTCAGATTGCCATGCGTTGCGACTAGTAAAAGGTACCCTGCATAATAACCGATACACAGTGCCCCCAGATAGTAGAGCGATAATAGGGGCATCCCCATTCCCAGTGCACGTGGGCTAAACTTCCGGTCGAGTGCAACAAAAAGGCATGCGGCAAAAAAGAGGAAGTGAACCACTCTGAAAATGATATTCGTCAACTGGGCTCCAGTGACACTGGTTTCCCCAAAACTCTGCGGCCAACGGATTCCCATTACCAAAAGCGGCAGCACCGAGGTTAGTGAAAGAATCAACACTCGTGATCGAAGGGAAGGGGTATCAAGCAATAACGCTTTCTGAGCACCTAAATTGGCGCGTAGGACATCAAAGAATTTGAAGGACTCTCCATGTTTGATCACCCAAACGGTTGGCAGCAGGAAGTAAAAAAGGAGACCAACGAGAGCCAAGCCGATCATCGGCAAAAGCAGCTTTGGTTGGAAAATATTCTTACCGAACATCCAAATCAGAGCGATGGCGAAGGCTGGAGCAAACCCAATCAAAGCGAGGTTATCCGGCACTCCAATTCCGTAAACAAACGCAAAGATAAAGATCCACTTTTTGTTCTGCGTAATTCGATATTCCAACAGTGTCCAAATCACGATCGCCAATAGCAATAGATCAAAGCTCTCGTGAGTGAGGGCGATGGAGTGCTCCCAGAAAGTCAACTCGAGCCCACAAACCAATGCTGCCAAAAGTGGCGGCAACCATCTTGTTGGGATTGAAAGCAGGGAATGATCGCTTTGCTCGCGAAGGCGCTGTTCGTGAGTACGGTCGTGTGGGAGCAATGTAACCGATCGGACTAAGATTCCGAGCGTCAACGCTGAACAAATTGCGGCGAACGCATTCAAGCCGATGAGTTGCAAGCTTGATGGGAGGAGCCTTAACGGGAAGGTGACGGTGTAAAAAAGTGGCCATTCAACCGGCAGATTCCAGTCCCAGCCGGTGACCTTCGCGGCAACCGCGACGCTGCGTAACGTCACCCAGTGGTTGAGGGTGAGCGCGTAAAGGAGGAATGCCCCGAGCGCGACAAGCCAGGGAAGCTTGTTCAGGACGAACCTCTGGTCATTCTGATGATTCAGCATAATTGTCTTCTACTAGTTGAAACAAAGTTGACTAGAGAATCAAGTTTACTTTCAGACCTGATCGTTTCGGAACTCGTTTCTTAAGTCAGGTACGGTCGATATTCTGGCAACGCTTTTTGTAAACGCAATTTAATTTGACCCAACTCAGTTTCATGGACAT
>WBXJ01000166.1 GCA_008933045.1 Verrucomicrobiota bacterium | reverse complement strand
TTTGGGAAAGTGGTCGGAGCGACAGGATTCGAACCTGCGACGTCTTGGTCCCAAACCAAGTGCTCTAGCCAGGCTGAGCTACGCTCCGTCACGAAGGGGAGTAGATTACTCCCTTAACCAGACTATCTCTGACTCAGCCTCGGTCTGCAATGCAAAACCTAAAGTTTTTCGCAACGCACCCTTAGGGTGTCGCAAGGATTCGCACGCAGGGTTTACCGATTGATCCCGGTGGCCCTTCGATTCGTAGGGCCGAAGCCAGCGTCGCGGCGATGTCGGTGATGTAAAACTCATCAGCATAACGACCCGGCTTGAATGCTTTCCCATAGAAAAGAATCGGGACATGCGAATCATAGGAGTAGGGCGAGCCATGAGTTGTCCCCGTTTTTGAACTGCCGGGAATCGCGAACGGCTTGTTCACAAGGACTAGGTCTCCACTGCGTTCCGCGTTAAAACCGTTGAGGACACATTGACCAATCCAACCCGAGACGCGCCCGTCGAGCAGTTGCTCGCGAGTGTAGCACGCTTGGTAGAAACCGGTGCTCAGGGCGTAATCACGAATAAAAGACATCACCGCCGTTGGAGCCAGTTGCTTCTCCTTCAAAGTTTGGTAGTTCAAGAAAATGTTTCCATAGGACAAACTCGGACTCAGAAAATACTTTCCCGCACCGTATTCTTGATCCATCCGAGCCATTAAATCCGTCATGAAGTTACCGCCCTCTCTCGTACCGTTCAAACCCATGGCTTTAGCAAATTCAGGCGTGGGAGCCACACCGTGATCAGAGGTAAGGACGACAGTCACGTTGTCCATGCCTATTGTTTGCTCCAAATGATTGAATAGCCTTTCCAACTGGCGATCCAACCGAACCACCATGTCCTGAATCTCGTGGGAGTAAGGGCCAAAGATGTGACCACAGCCATCTAATGATGAAAACGACAAACAAAGCAGGTCTGGATGCTGACCTTGACCCAATGCTTCTCCCTTGAGTGCGGCGAGACCCAATTCTGTGGTTAAATGATCCCCGAAAGGCGTGGAATAAAACGTATCAAAGCCATTGGTTGAGACTGCCACAATGTGATTGAAGACTGTATTCGTCTCGCCTTGAAGCCGACCCTCCCCGATACCTTGATCACTATAATGATAGCTGTCCTCGGGCAGTAACCGCTCCCAAACCCGACCCTCATAGCTCTGGGGAAGTTGGCGGTTATTGAATTCCTTCACCCAACTCGGCAAGTCCTGCATGTAATATGAACTCGTTACAAAACGGCCTGTATCAGCATCATACCAGTAGGCACCCGCCGGCTTTTTTCCAGCCGCTAGGATCGATCCCCTGTCCTTAATCGAGGCACTGATGACTTTTGAACCAAAATGCAACCGCATTTGATCAGCCATCGTCGCCCCGATAAAGCGGTGCGGCGAAGCTTTGCCGGAAGAGTTGGTGGTGCCCACGCTTTGCACCTTTGAATCCGAGACGCAGGAGACATCTTGGCGTGTCTTTTTATCAAACCAACTATTCCCCATGATGCCGTGCATCGCTGGCCCTCCACCGCTCAAATAACTCGCGTGACCAGGCCCCGTGACCGTCGGGACATAATTGTAACGACCAAAAGTCATGAAAGCCCCACGCTCCATCAATAGCCTGAACCCGTTAGTGGAAAAATGGGGCTCAAAGCGTTCCAAATAATCATAGCGCAATTGATCCACCACAATCGCCACCACGAGCTTCGGCGCCTGAGCATGAGCGGGTAAGACGCTCAAACCTAGCCAAGCGACCAGCACCCAGAAAACTTGATTAAATTTTGTCATTTTAGTGGAACGATCTACAGCCTTAGGAAAACTCCCTAAGACGCAAGCCTCTTTATACAGTGCTCTCCGCCATATTCAACGCACGGTTCCGTGACATTTCAGCAACAATCTTCACTGCTTGTTTTTTCCTCTGGGTTCGCTGTGGAGCCTCAATGTGCTAAAACATGTTTACAACATTGGTTTGCGTTCGTGCGCGTGACAGATTTAATGGCGTGAGTGCGACCTGTTTCGACGCCAAACACAGAGACTCTCTCCCAGCCTGACTCGGTCATGGTTTTGGGTGTGGGATCATTTTCTCAAGGCATTTTAAGCGTTTTCAAAGAAAACGGATGCAATGTATCGACTTACTTAACTCGCCCTTACGCGCATTTTGGCCCCCAACAAGTGGGTCAAGTTTTTGATAGTTCTACCACTCCCAATGCTCTAGAGATTTTTGATCAACAAAAACCCGATCTGATTATCCCCCAATCGATCGACTGGGCGCAGCAACCTTGGGCTCCGGAGCTTTTGCGGTCGGGGATTCCCCTACTCTGTCCTACCGGAGAGGCATTGTTGCTTGAGCGGGATCGCGATTACGCCCGACGCCTTTGCCAACGGCTCGGAGTTCCGTTTCCGAAATCGTATTTTGCACCCACTCTGGGTGACGCAATTTCGATTCTGCGCAATGATCGTCGAGGTTTTGTCATCAAGAACCCATTATGCTCACCCAGCAGCCCGATCCACACCATCGTTTGTGAAACCGCAGAGGAAACAGAAACGTGGCTGCCCCGACTTGATTACCGTGAAGGCGTTTTTTTACAGGAGTTTCTGGGGCGAGCAGAGCTGGGACATATCGCCTTAGTCACTGGCGGGGAAATCCATTCACTGATCAGTAATCAGGAATACAAGCGGGCGTTTGCTGGTAACATGGGCATTGTGGCTGGGGCTCCGCTGGGAGGATTGGTGGAGCTCGATCCAGAAGATCGTTACGGCCTCGCCAAGACTTTTCTTCACCCATTGCTCCCCTGGTTTCGTGAAACCAACTTTCATGGGCCTGTTCAGATCACAGCCATCCGCACGCCTCAGGGTTGGTCTGCTCTCGAATACAATGTCCGACTTGGTGTGACCTGCGGACCGGTGATCCTCCGACTTTTGAAGGATCCTTTTCGCACCCTTCTCGCCACGGCTAGGAATGAGCCTATAAAGATCGAATTCCACACGGAGAAACCATTTGCTTGTTCCATCACCCTAGCAGGCCAAGGCTACCCTTACACCGAGCTGGTAGGGCCACAATTCCCCATCCGTATTCAGGAAGAATTGGATTGTGATTTGTGGTGGAACGAGGTCACGGAACGATCGCCCAACCAACTTTACGTCACCGGCCATCGCATCGCCGATGTCGTCGCGAGGGAACGCACTCTCGGTGCCAGCATTCAAAAGGCATACGCCAACATTCGCCGCTTGCACTGTCTCGGGAGTTACTACCGCACGGATATCGGTGCACCGTTAACTTGTCAGGGACACTTCTCAGCATTATCACACCCCAATCCAGACCAGGTTGGGGACACCATCACCGACTTTTCTCGCCCATCCCTCTAACGCGGTTTCCATTTTCAAACACGATGTCAGACGCCACTTCACGCCCCCCGCTCCAGCGTCCCGCATGGATCGAGATCAATGAATCAGCTCTCAGACAGAATCATGCCTTAATCGCACAGGAGAAAAACGCCAGCGTGGGCATCGCGGCGGTTCTGAAGGACAATGCTTACGGACACGGAGCCTTCCTCTCTGCTCAAATCGCTGCGGAATTTGGAGTTAAATTTCTTGTGCTCGTCACACTGACAGAGGCGTTGGATTTGCGACTGGCAGGCGTCACAACACCAATGCTTCTGCTAGGCCAGCGACAACCGGATGAGATCGCCAGCTGTGTGGAACATAGGCTGACTTGTTGTGTCAATGACATCGGGCTAGTCGATCAACTCGGGGCAGAGGCCCAGCGACAAAACCGTGTTGTTCCCGTCCATCTGAAAATCAACACCGGCATGAATCGTTACGGAATCCGGTGGGACGAAGCACCCGCGTTGATTGAGAAAATTCTCGCGCACCCATTTTTGGAACTCGAAGGAGTCATGAGCCATTTCAGCATGTCGGACGAGCTCGACAAATCGTTCGCTCATTTTCAACTGAGCAACTTTCGGACAGTGCTCGATTGGCTTGCTCTCCGCCAAATCCAAGTCCGCTACCGGCATCATTGCAACAGCGGTGGTTTTCTTGATCTGCCGGAAGCGCATTTTGATTTAGTCCGGATTGGATTACTCCCGCTGGGAATTTATCCATCGACTGTCGTGCGCAGGATCCACGGATTGGAGCCTGTCATGACCGTGAAAACAAAAGTCGCACTACTTCAAAACCTCACCTCGGGAGACAGCGTTGGCTATGGCATGCGTTACACAGCCTCGTGTCCTCGCCGCATTGCGGTGCTACCATTGGGATACGGCGATGGCTTCCCTCGAGTGCGCAACGAAGGCCATGTGCTCATCCGAGGAAAAAAAGCTCCCCTAGTCGGTGGCGTATCCATGGACGCAATCACGGTGGATGTGACTGATATCCACGACATTCAATTGTGGGACGAGGTGGTCATCATGGGTCGTCAAGGGCAAGTCGAAATCTCTGTCCACGACCTCGCCGCGCTTCGTCACAGTGTGTCCTACGATCAACTGTGCGCGTGGAGGAATCGATTGCCTCGCATCATTGTTAATTCAGAACCTCGCACTGCAACCCACGGTTCAAATTCTGATCCCTTATGAAACTTCTTTTTTCTGAAGCCCGGTCGGATTACGCGAATTATATTTTCCCCTACGCGATCTGGGCCTTCCCAGAAAAAGGCGAGAAAACCGCTGCTATTTTCTCACGCGGCTTCCTCCCTAGTTCCTCTCAACTCGATCGTTTTTACCTTTGCCGCCAAATCCGAGTCGATCTGTCTCAATTTAAACCTTCATCAGAAAATAGGCGTATCCTTCGGAAAGGAGCGGGGATTAGCGTCACGTTAATTCCGAGAAAGGATTTTGAACTCACCACACAGCGACGTGATTTTTATAAAAACTACGCTGATATCAAATACGGTCGTGATGTGATGACGCACGAGCGGCTCGAAAAACTTTTCCAATCAAAAATCGTTTCTCATATCCTCTTGCTCATCGACGAATCTACCCAGTCAGAGGTGGGAATCGTCACGCTTTACCTCGAATCACCGTCCCTCAGCTACTACTACTACGCATTTTACGATTTAAACTATTACCCACGTAATCTCGGAATGTACATGATGACATCGGCGGTCGAAATGCTCGCTCGGAAAGGGTTTCAACATTTGTATCTCGGAACTTGTTACTCCGCAAACGCCCTCTATAAAGCTCAGTTTTTAGGAAGCGAATTCTTCAATGGCTTTACTTGGTCCACAAACCTCAAGGAGCTAAAATACTTGATCGAACGCGATCAAAACCCCGTGACTCGGCACCTGTTGGAGACTGAAGATTATTTGGAAAAATTCCACAATGCGAACCTGCCAAAATTGACACAAGGAAGCACCTTCAAGATTCAATTCGATGATGAAACCGTCTGATAAAACAGCGGGCGGGCGAAAATCCATTCAAGTTGCGATCCGCACAAAATTGTGTTTGATTTAAAGCCAAGCGAGAAATTGAAAGCCGTTGTTCAGTTGACCCCAACGCCTCGAATCTGACTGATTATTGCCTCAGCCTATGAAGAACCGCCAAAACTTACCCCGTTTCACTCGATCGTCGCTTGCGGTCAGCTTCTGCCTCCTTCCCTTCCTACGCAGTCACGCCGAGGATCATGTTGACTATCGCTACGAAGATTATGCCGAGGATAATGGACGCATCCACATCCGCACGCATGGAGTATTTTTTGAATCCGATTTAAAGCCATGGCTCTCCCTGAAAGGCAATTATATTTACGATGGAATTTCCGGCGCGACTCCGACTGGAACCCCTCCCGCTGCAGGTGAAACTCTGGGCCGCCAAGTCACGATCGAAGATATTCGCCGTGCTGGGTTTATCGAACCCAAGATAAAGATTGGGAATCACTCTTTCAGTCCGCAACTTTCATACAGCCTTGAGTCGGACTACAAGTCACTGGGGACCGCTTTTTCACATTCGATCGAATTTAACGACAAGAACACCACCGTGACTTGGGGCGTTGGCCATTCATTCGATCACATCCTACCGAACGACGGCCAGGCCACACCCGAATCTCCCGAAATCACAACACCGTTGCGCAAAAACAGCACCGACTTCCTGATCGGTTTCACGCAACTCCTCGGTCAAAAAACCGTCGTAGGCATGAATTTGACGATTGGGTATTCCGAAGGATATCTCAGCGACCCCTACAAGCGAGTGCTCTTTCAAGACTTTCCTTATTTTGGCGGGCCTTACACCGGAAGACCAGAGAATAGACCCAATCACAAACAGCGCGAAGTGGTCTATCTGTCACTGCAGCAGGCTTTTCCGACCCTCAAATCCGCATTTGAAGGAAGCTATCGATTCCATCACGACGACTGGGGTATCAATGCAAATACTCT
>WBXJ01000165.1 GCA_008933045.1 Verrucomicrobiota bacterium | reverse complement strand
CTCCGCCTTGGGAAGTAAAAACCGCTCCGTCTCCAGATTACTTCTTCTGCACAACCGTCCCACCAGAGACGGCAACTTTTAACATCCCGATGTAGTCACTTAGTATGGCGACTGTTTCATCCAATTGAGGATCAAATGGTGAACTTTCGTCGGCGTCAGGTTCCGGTTCGACCGAAGCCTCCTCGACCACCACTCCGGATTCGGTCACCTTCTCCTTCTTCACCGCCACCACAAGCTTCATAGGCTCATTCTTTTCGATGTTCTCCAAGGTGAGATCGAACGAACGATTCATGGAGGGCTTGCGTCCGGCACGCTCTTTCTTACGTGCGTCGGCTTGATCTTTGACCAATTTCTTCTCAGCAACACGTTTTGCCTCATTGAGCGAAACTGATTTGTCATCCTGTCTTTTTTTTACCTCTATAATGTCCTCGCGCAGATAACCAAAATCTTTGCTCGCATCCACGCGAACTTTGGAACGCTTTGCTAACTCAGGCACATATTTTTGCACGAGATCTAATCGTGTGTAACTCACAGGCATCGTACCGCCAGCAGGAAGGCAGTTCTCCAAACTCGACTCCCCAATATCCAAATAGTCATAGATCGACGGCAACACAATCTCCGGAGTCACTCCTTCCTTCTGGGTAGTTCCTCCAGCAATGCGATAGAATTTCGAGACCGTCAGCTTCAGTTTGCCTGGGTTCGGGATGTCCTCCAACGCTCGGTCCAACGAAAGCACCTGTTGCACGGTTCCTTTGCCATGTGTCGTCAAATCACCCACCAACAACGCTCGACCGTAATCTTGCAAAGCCGCCGACGTAATCTCAGATGCAGACGCACTCAACTTCCCTTGCAAAACGACCAACGGCCCATCGTAGGCAATGTTTGGATCACCATCCTTCATCACCCGAGTGTCCTTGTGATCTTTGACCTGAACAATTGGCCCTTCCTTAATGAACAGCCCCGTAAGCTTGATGGATTCTTCCAATATCCCTCCACCGTTCCGCCGCAAATCTAAAATGACCCCTTCGACTTTTTCCTTCTTCAATCGTTCCAACAGTTTCGCAACATCATCCGAACAATTGTCATAAAACTGCGGCAGATTCACTAGCCCCAACCGATGCATCTTCCCGAGCAGGTCAATGTGCTCGATCACTTGCGCTTTGGCATGTTGATCCTTGAGTTTGATCTCATCACGAACCAGAACGATGTCCTTCTTGGTATCCGGTGCGCTCGCCGAGATCACCGTCAACCTAACTTTCGTCGTACGCTCTCCTCGAATCATCTGCACGACTTTGTTCAATCGCATCTCGACCACATCCACCATCTCCCCTTTTTCCTGCCCCACAGCGACGATCTTATCATTAGGCTTCAGTAGCTTTGACAACTCCGCAGGCCCACCGGGGACTAGGCTTCTAATCTTGGTGTTTCCGTCATCCCATTCCAATTGTGCCCCGATTCCGCTCAATTTTAGACTAATGTTTTGTATCTCAAAATTGGCAGCTTCCGTAGGGCTGAGATAATCGCTGTGAGGATCGAACGTATGAGACAACGCCGTCAGGTAACTCTGCAGAATCTCCTCCGCATCATACTCTCGCATGGTCTTCTCGAGTCGAGCGTAGCGCTTGCCAATTAGCCGCACCGTTTCCTCCGGCTTCTCCTTGTTTAATTTGCCCTGCAAGAGCTCATACTTCACCCGTGCCGTCCAAAGGGCTTCAGCCTCTTTTTTGTCCTGGGGCCAAGGAGCTTTATTACGCGCAGGCAAGAATTTCTCCTCCTGAGTGAAATCAAACTTATCCTGTAACGCCTTGTCCACTTGACGACGACCTTCTGCCAGACGTTGAAGATACCTGTCAAAAATCGCGAAAGCCGGTTCCGAAGTTCCCGCCCTCAACGCATCATCGAGCTTTTGGTTATAAAGCTTTTCGAACTCCTCGACATCCGTTTGGAGAAAAATCAAATGATTGTAATCCAACGTGTTCAGGTAGGTTCGGAGAAACTTTTCCGAAAGCGCATCGTCCACAGTGGATTGCCGGTAGTGATATCGTTCCAACAACTTTGAAACAGCAAACGAAATGCGCCCAGATTGAGTGGCAGTAAACTCAATGGCTTGCGAAGGCCATGCCGCAATCGCACACAGCGCCAGCGCAACAAGTAGTCGTTTCATAGTTGGAATTAATTTGTCCCTAAACCAAGTTTTATCAACCCTAAAAAATGCTTGCCATTTCCACTGCTTTCTGGCTGGATCAATACCGACCCGCCTGCGAGTGAGGAGTCGCCTCACTGATCCGCTATCCTCAGTGGTTCGCCTGAAACGGACTTTTCCGCAGTCGGCGGGTTCCAATTTTCAAAACAAAAACCCACCCTAATCCAAGTTAGGATGGCCTTTCTACACATTATGATTTCCAACGGGATCATGCCTTCGCGTTGTCATTAATCCCATCAAGGAGACGGGAGATGAAGGAAAAAATGAAAAACACACCGAAAATAGCTTTGCCCGTCCCAGACACATAAGGGTTACCACCCCCAGCAAATCCAACAATCAACCCGATTATAGCAATGGTGAAAAAAGCTTTACGCATAACAATCTTCTTTTCCACCGTAAGAGACAAACACACACCTTTCAAGTCACTTTTAGGGTTTTCTCAAAATCCTTACTGCACATCAAGCCCCCATCAAAGTTCGCACGTGGCTCGTCGCGGCGCTCGCTAAACCGGCAAGGTTATACCCTCCCTCCATCACCGAGACCAACTTCCCACCAGCATGTTCTCGAGCGATGCTCAATACCACCCGCGTGAGGTCTGCGAAATCCTCATCGGTCAGTTCAAACTGTCCCAACGGATCCCCCTCACGTGAATCAAACCCTGCCGAAACCAAAACCAATTCGGGTTTGAAGCGATTGGCTGCCTTCACAAGGCGATCCTCGAACGCTCCTAATATCTCCTTTCGTCCGGAGCCAGCCGGAAACGGATTGTTTTGGATACACCCCAACCCTCGGCCCGTGCCACTTTCCGACGAGTCTCCCGTGCCCGGATACAACGGGTGCTGATGCGTATCAAAAAACAGCACGGATCCATCCGAATAAAAAACATCCTGCGTGCCGTTGCCATGGTGCACATCCCAATCTGCAATCAATACCTTCCCAATCCCCAATTTCTTCTGGGCATGCCGAGCAGCAATAGCAATGTTGTTAAACAGACAAAAACCCATCCCTCGATTGCTTGAGGCATGATGCCCCGGGGGCCGCACAATACAAAAAGCGTTTTTCGCCTCACCACCCACGACCTCCTCCACAGCTCCAAGAACTCCACCCGCCGCCAATAACCCGACGGCATAAGAATCCGTGCTGATGTTAGTGTCACCCGTGCTCAGATAAGTTGCCCCTTGAGCGACGTCCTCACGAACCGTTGCCACGTAACTCGAACGATGCACTCTCTCCAACTCCCCCACAGTTGCAGGCCGAGGGGAAACCCATCGCAGTTGCTTAGTAGTATCCATTTGATGCAACGCCTCGGTCACCCGTAGCGAACGTGCGGGGCTCTCCGGATGCCCACTTCCAGTCCGATGTTTCTGAAATTCTGATGAGGAGAAAACAGCCGTCGGTTTCATCCAACAACCTTACGCGACCCTACCCAAAAACAGAAGAATGAAAAGTCACAGTGCTCCTCAAATACTTAGACATGGCTAACATTAGTAGTTTACACTAATCCTATCCGTGGTAGTTTTCCTCCCACGGTGGTTCCTGCCAACTCAACTGTTTTAAACTTATGCCTTCTGATTCATCTGCAACTTCGGCTGCTTCCGAGTCTCCTCCCAAGGAAAAGGGCTGGCGCCAACCCAACCTCACCCCCAGCTTGCAGGAAGTGCATGGCAGCATCCCTATCCGTCAGGGACTCGGGTTTTGGGGAAAACTGTTAGCTTTTTCAGGCCCAGGCTATCTCGTTGCAGTCGGCTATATGGATCCAGGCAACTGGGCCACCGACATCGCAGGAGGCTCGGCCTACGGTTACAAGCTTCTCAGCATCGTCCTCCTCTCAAACATCATGGCGATTATTCTCCAATCGCTTTGCGCAAAGCTCGGCATCGTCACGGGTCGTGATCTTGCTCAGGCCTGCCGCGATCATTACTCCAAACCCGTCTCGATAGTTCTCTGGGTGATGTGCGAAGTTGCCATCTGCGCTTGCGACCTAGCGGAGGTGTTGGGTTCCGCCATTGGCCTCAATCTGCTCTTTGGTATTCCCTTAGCCTGGGGTGTAGGAATCACAATTCTCGATGTCATCGCGATTCTTTACCTTCAGAACAAAGGCTTTCGCTGGATCGAAGCTCTTGTCATCACCCTCATCCTCACCATTGGAGGTTGCTTCTTGGCTGAGATACTTTTCTCTAAACCCGCTTGGGGAGAAGTCCTGAGCGGATTCGTTCCTCGCGCAGAAATCTTCCGCAATCGCGAAATGCTCCTGATCGGCATCGGCATTCTCGGTGCCACGGTAATGCCACACAATCTTTACCTCCACTCCTCCATTGTGCAGACACGCAAATACGAGAAAACAAGTGCTGGAAAACGTGAGGCGATTAAATTTGCCACTCTTGATTCCACCATTGCCCTCATGTTCGCGCTCTTTATCAACGCGGCCATCCTCATTGTCGCAGCGGCGACTTTTCACACGCGGGGCCAGTTTGAAGTCACCGAAATCCAAAAAGCTCATGAGATGTTGAGCCCACTTCTTGGCGTCTCCGTTGCAAGCAGCCTCTTCGCAATCGCGCTCCTCGCCTCGGGTCAAAACTCTACACTTACGGGGACTCTTGCGGGTCAAATCGTCATGGAAGGTTTTCTCAACATCCGCCTCCGTCCATGGTTACGTCGTCTCATCACTCGCCTATTAGCCATCATTCCCGCCATGATCTGCATCCTTCTTTACGGTGATTCGGGGGTCACACGTTTACTCATTCTCAGCCAAGTTGTCCTCAGCCTTCAACTATCCTTCGCCGTGATCCCATTAGTCACCTTCACCAGCAATCGAGAAAAAATGGGTGAATTTGTCAATCCAACATGGCTCAAATTCACCGCATGGACCGTTGCGATTATTATTGTAAGCTTGAATGTGAAATTTCTTTTCGACACCTTGGGCCTGACTGGAACCATCACCGCAGCTGCTCCTTAGGAAGGAATGCCAACACCTCCAAACCGTTGCGACCGATCTCCCATCCCAAAACCACGGTAGCCCGTAATCCTATTCCAAATTGAGACGCGTTAAAAACTGATCCAACGCTAGTTTTTGCTGACTTTCTTTCTCTTTGAGTTCGGTTATTTCGGTTTGAAACCCCTCGAGCACCGTCTCCTGCGCGTCAAGTTTTTTGATATACCGCGTGTGAAGCTCTGAATTCTGAGTCAGTTTGGCCATGTTTTCACGAATCCGCACCTGCTCCTGAGAAATGCCCGCCACCTCCAATTCCCGCCTCGTGCGCTGAGCCGTGGTTTCACTCAGTTGCGCCCGCATTTTCATCACCTCTTTCAGCGCCTCCTGAATCTTTGGCGTCGCCTTTTCTCCTTTGATTAAAATCGTGATGAAATCGTCTGGTGAATTGCTCAACTCGGTCAATTCATCCGTAAGCTTTTCCTCCTTCACCACCAACTTCTCCGCCTTACCAGCCTCCACCACAACCGGAAACCGGTAAACATCCCGCGAACGCTCCGGCTTCTCAGAAAAACCCAGCAACACCCAATCGCTCTGATACGGATGCTCGATCAACACCGTTTTTTTCTTCTGGTCGCGATTCCGCACCGTATAGGTCATTTCCTGCACCAGTTTCCGCGTCAGCACAACCGTCCCATGGCGAATCACCACCTTGGTCACTTCGCCCAGCGGTGCCGTTGCACGCGATTCCACCTCGGCACGCAAATCCACCCCGTAACTGATCAATCGAACCTGTTCCGGTGCCAAATCATCAATCCGCGCATCACCAGCATAAGTGTTGGCATCAAAAACCGTCACCGGCCCCTGCATCAAGTGCAACCCAGTGCTGTTCTTGAACCGCAGTCCATTCAAAGGATACTTCGCCTGCACACGCGCATTGTAGATGGAAACTTTGCTCCCCTTCACCGAGTCATTAATAATCGGTAGCAAGGCAGACTTTTGCCGCCCAAGGCTCACACTTGACTTGATATGATATTGAAAAAGTTCGCCTGCCTGTGCTCCCTCAGCGACCGCACTAATCCCATCACTCAATGCCAGCGCGCCGCTTGCCACATCGGGGCTTAAAGTGCTTCCCGGCATTTGCTTACCCAACTGCATTTGCGCATTGATTTGAGCCCCTTTAAAACGCCCATCCCGCATGAAATTATTCTGGGTTGCCCCTGCAGCCTTACTTTCCAGACTCTCGGTATAAACTTGAGG